>NZ_CAJWCF010000004.1 GCF_913020055.1 uncultured Paraglaciecola sp.
TAGCCACAGTTGCAGATGTCTCAACTACAGGTGCCGCTGGCCTAGACACCCAACCAGCAATCATAATCATGCCAATGGCACCGGTTATGAGTATTGATGGGCGAGATATACCGATATGTTTTAGATTGAAATAGTGACGTATCCAAGCCGAGACTAATCCAATGGCCATCAACACTAACCAAGCATTTGGGTGTTGATAGGTCATAGGGTAATGATTGCTGATCATAATAAACAACAAAGGTAGGGTTAGGTAGTTGTTGTGCACTGAACGTAGTTTTGCGCCCAATCCCCAGCTAGGATCAATCTCTGTTTTATTGGTAACTGCGTCAACCATTAACCTTTGAGCAGGCATGATTTTAAAGAAAACGTTACCGGCCATGATAGTCCCTACTAAAGCTCCTACATGCATAAATGCGCCACGTCCACTAAACCAATGGGTCGCCAAATAACTGGCAGCTGCAATCAGTATTAAAAACATAATGCCAAACACACGTGGGTACTTGGCTAATGGGCTGCGACACGCTGCTTCATAAATAAATAATCCACCAAATATCAGTCCTAAACCTCTACTTATTGCTTGGGTAGGGGTTAAGTCCATTACAGAGCTGTCAATTAGGTAGATAGCTGCGCCATGGTAATAAACTAAACCAAGTAACAAAAAGCCACTGAGCCAAGTGGTGTAGGCTTCCCATTTGAACCAGTGTAATTTCTCAGGTATCACTTCGGGGCCATATTCGTATTTTGATACTTCATAAAACCCGCCGCCATGTACGGCCCACAAATCGCCTTTGATGCCTTTTTGTTTTTTCCAATCTGGCGGAGTACGTAAATTATTATCTAACCAGATAAAATAAAATGAAGCACCTATCCAAGCTACGCCAGCGATAACATGAAACCAGCGAAGAAATAACGAAATCCAATCAAGCAACATTAAAGTGCTCCTTCTAGTGTTTGTGTGTGCCTATGGTAGACGGCTGTGCCAGCTACGTAAGTAGCGACTATGGCTCGATCATCGGCCAACATACTTAATGCAAATATAAGATCTTCTGGGCTACGATGTTGTTTAAAACGAAGTGTACTTAGTTCATCAAACTCTGGGTCAAGGATAACAAAATCTGCATCTGTACCCGGATTAAGGTTACCGATTTCCTGTTCTAGACCTAATCCCAGTGCTGCACCTTGAGTCATTAAATATAAGCCATGCATGGGATCCATTTGGTTGCCTTTAAGCTGACATATTTTATACGCTTCTCCCATAGTCCTAAGCATACTAAAACTAGTGCCTCCACCAACATCGGTTGCCAGCATAACAGGCACATTTTGCTGTTCGGCTTTGGCTAAATCGAATAGGCCACTACCTAAAAATAGATTTGATGTTGGGCAAAAAGCAATGCTTGCTTGGGTTTCTTGTAGGCGTTGCCATTCAGCTTGTTCTAAATGAATACCGTGACCCAACACTGCGCCTTTTCTAAGTAAACCAAAATGGTCATACACATCTAAATAGTTTTTACGTTCTGGGAATAGTTCTTTTACCCAAGCGATTTCTTTGTGATTCTCAGATAAATGGGTTTGGATAAATACATCAGGATATTGCTGTGCTAATTCACCTAACAGGTGTAATTGTTCAGGGCTACTGGTAGGCGCAAAGCGCGGTGTAATAGCATATCTTAATCGGCCATTGTTATGCCACTTATCAATCAGTGCTGCGCTGTCTTGTTGCGCACTCTTAGGTGTGTCTTGTAACCAATCAGGGCAGTGTCTGTCCATGCACACTTTACCGGCGATCAACAACATGTTGTGAGTCGCAGCTTCACGGAAAAGGGCGTCGGCAGCTTGCTTGTGCACCGATGAATACACCATGCCTGTGGTAGTGCCATGACGATGTAATTGTTTAATAAATATCTTGGCTATGTGACTGGCGTATGCTGGATCGGCAAACTTACGTTCGACCGGAAAAGTATAGTCAGCTAACCAATCAAGTAACTGTTCACCAAAACTAGCAAGCATTTCGGTTTGCGGAAAGTGTAAATGACTGTCAATAAAGCCTGGTAACAGTAATTTTCCAGAGTAATCCTTAATATCTGATTCAGGATATTGATTTATATGGGTTTTATATTCACCAATAAACTCTATTTTTCCGTTACGCGTAACCAAAAGTCCATCTTCAAAATACTGATAGTCCTGTTTTGGACAAGCACTATGTGTTGGGAAATGTAGTATTGAAGCTCTATAAGCTTGTGCTGTATTCAATCTGAAATTCTCATTAACTACCACGGTAACTACTAAAACCAAAGGGCGATATCAATAAAGGAACATGATAATGCCCGCCGTTTTTAGTCAGTTCAAAGTTCACATCAACAAAGGGATAAAATGCGTCTTTATGATGTGTCAGTAGGTAGTCCTTTGTATAAAAACGTAAGCAATATTTACCCGCGCTAAACTCAAAATCCGCCCAATCCTTACATCGACCGTCTTCATCCGTTTGTGCTTCGATCACTTGCCCGTCATTAGTGGTTAACACTAGTTTCATATTGCCTGCTGGTTTTCCAAGCGTGGTGTCTAGTACGTGACTGGAAAGACTGATGCTCATGATGTTTGTATTCCTTTTTCTAGGCCTTTTTCGAGCCTTAGTAGGGTGATTTTAATTTGTTCTGCTGCGGCCAATTCAATTTCGCGAGCAGTACTATTATTTATCCGCTGCATAAGGGCATCAAGCATAGTCTCCGCGCTGAGTCCCGTGGCACAAATAATAAAAATAAAGCCATGCTTGGCTAGATACTCATGATTAGCGTCTGCTAGAGCTTGCAATGTATGTTCACTCGCTTGAGCTGCTCCCTGTTGTTCATTACTGGCGATGTTTTTAGTGGCAGCATACTTAGCCCGTAAACTATTCACGTCACCAATCATTGGATGGGCTTCAAAAGCGATTAAAAAGTCTTGTTCATGGCATTGTTGCCAAATGTCTTGTGCGGCCTGACTAATGTTGTCTATATCAGTAAAAGGACGAGTTTTGGCCATACCTTCAAACCACTTAGGGGCAGCACAGCATTGACTGAGCCACAGCTGGGCTTCTGATTGGCTTAAGTTATTGATACTTTCTAACGACGCCACTGTTTGTTGATTCATGCTTGTGGTTCACCTTGTTTAACAAGTGATTGAATAAGTTGTTTGTTATCACGCCATGCTTGTTTTTTTTGCGCTTGTGTTTCATTTTCTGGTTCGAGTAACTGAATGAGTTGTGCTGCCATAGAAACAGCCACTTCAATAGGGCGTTTGCCAGGTATAGTTAATAATCCAACTGGGCTGACTAAACGCTGAATAACTTCAAGTTGATAGTTTTTGTGTTCTAATCGTGTTCTAAAGCGTCTGGCTTTAGTATCAGAGCCAATCATGCCAACAAAGTCCAACTCTAACCGCTTAAGCGATGTTTCGACTAGTGCAAAGTCCAGTTGATGATTATGGGTCATGATCATCACCCAAGAACCTGTAGGTAATGTGGCAATTGTTTCGTCTGGTTGTTCACTGAATACCAATTTCACGTTACTTGGCAGTGCTTGCTGGGCAATTTCATCAAGCATGGTTTGACGGTTATCTATCCAGCTAATTTGCAAAGGTAGTTGCGCTAAAATAGGCACTAATGCTTGTGATACGTGGCCAGCACCATAAATAGCGATATGCTGACTGTGCCCTGTAAACACTTCAAATAATACGTTGGTAGCACCCCCACAACACTGACCTAATTTACTGGAAAGAGGATAGTGTTCTACTTTTTGGGTTGTAACGTTATCTAGCAGAAAATTACGGGCTTGTTTTATTACTTCAAATTCCAAATGCCCACCGCCTATAGTGTCAAACGCGCTGTCATCACATACCAGCATTTTGCTACCAGCATTTCTTGGTGTAGAGCCAGCAGTAGCGAGTAATGTGACTAACACATAACTTTTACCTTGTTGTTGGCATTGGTGCAGAGCGTCAAACCAGGTTTTCGTTGGTAAACTCATACTTGCCCCTCAAGCCATATTTGGGCTTGCTCAACAGCGTTATAGACTTTTTCTGGCGTAGCGGGTGGGTGTAACAAAGGATCAATTTGATAATCGGTGATACTGGATATCGCATCTTTTAACGCGCACCAAACTGAATTAGCTAACATGAAGGGGGGTTCGCCCACCGCTTTTGAATGATAGATACTGTTTTCGTCGTTGGCTCTGGGATACAAATCGACATTAAAAATTTCAGGGGTATCACCAATCGCAGGAATTTTATAGGTAGCGGGGTTATTACTAATAAGTTTACCGCTTTCATCCCAGAGCAGTTCTTCGCTGGTTAACCATCCCATGCCTTGAATAAAACCACCTTCAATTTGTCCAATATCTATGGCCGGATTGAGGCTTTTTCCCACGTCATGCAGTATATCAACCCGATTAACTTTGTATTCACCAGTTAATGTATCAATCGAAACCTCTGAACAGCTAGCGCCATAAGCAAAATAGAAAAATGGTCTGCCATTACCTGTAGCTCGGTCGTAGTGGATTTTTGGGGTTTTATAAAAACCAGATGCCGAAAGGGATACTCGGCCGATATAGGCTTGTTGAATTAAATCTGCGAAGGTAATTCGATGTTCGTTTAACAATACATGCTGCTCACTAAATCTAACATCTAATGAATTACCATTAACCTGTTCAGCATAAAATTCAGCTAAGCGTTGTTTGATAATCAAACAGGCATTTTGTGCTGCCTTACCGTTTAGATCTGTACCACTTGAAGCTGCTGTGGGTGAGGTGTTGGGTACTTTATCAGTTCGAGTCGAAGTGATTTCGACATGAGATAAAGGCACGCCAAATTCATTCGCGACTATTTGGCCAATTTTAGTATGTAAACCTTGGCCCATTTCGGTACCACCATGGCTGATTTGCATACTGCCGTCGGTGTAGACGTGTAATAACGCACCAGCCTGATTCAAATGTTTAGCGGTGAAGGATATACCAAATTTAACCGGTGTTAAGGCTAACCCTTTTTTGATAATAGGGCTGTTTTTGTTGAACTCGGTTAATTGTTTACGGCGTAATTGATACTCGCTAGATACTTCTAACTTATCAATCAGGTCAGCTAATAAATTATGCTCTACCTGCATACCATATTGAGTGGTGTTTCTACTGTCTTTGCCATATAAATTAAGCTTACGAATTGTTAGAGGATCTTTACCTAATTTTCGCGCAATGGCATCCATCATAGCCTCGGCTACAATCATGCCTTGAGGTCCACCAAAACCACGGTAAGCAGTATGTGATACTTGATTGGTGCGACACCTATGGCCCTCTAGATAACAATCCGCGAGGTAATAACCATTATCTGCGTGAAACATCGCTCGGTCGACTATGGCATCAGACAAATCCGGTGAGTGCCCACAATTACCGTTGATCTCAACATGTGTTGCTTGGATCAAGCCAAATTTATCGGTTGCTACCTTAAATCGGTTTTCAAAAGGATGACGTTTTCCGGTTGCCATCATATCCAACATACGCGGTAATCGAAGTTTTACAGCTACTTTGTTACGGCTAGCAAATACTGCTGCTAAACAGGCCCATTGCGCCGCTTGTGTTTCTTTTCCTCCAAACCCGCCGCCCATACGGCGCATATCAACCACTACTTTATGCAGTTTAATATCTAACACTTCAGCAATCAGCTTTTGCACTTCACTAGGATGTTGGCTAGAAGTGTACACCAACATGCGATCTTCTTCTTCGGGAATGGCCATAGACACTTGGCCTTCAAGATACATATGTTCTTGACCGCCAATGATCATTTCGCCTTGAATTTTTACCGGGCTTTGGTGATAACTTTTATCAAAATCACCACGACGCATAAAGTGTGGCGGACGCACAAAGTTTTCTTGCTGTTTGGCTTGATTAACTGTCAAACATGCATCGGTCGCTACAATCACTATTTTGGCTTTTAGTGTTGCTTGGCGCGCCAAGTTTACGCTGGTCGCCAAAACTGCAAATATAGGTTGGCTATGGTACAAAATTTTTGTACTAGCTAATAAAGGATCGCCGGGGAATACTGGGCCTATATCTTTATGACCGGGTATATCGTCAACAGTAATAACGTCTATCACTCCGGCACTGGCTTTTACCAATGACAAGTCGATAGATTCGATTTTTCCACTGGCAACAGTACTAACGCCTACCGCAACATGATGGATGTTGGCTGCCTCGGGCATATCATCTACGTAACGTGCAAGGCCACTTACCTGTCGCTGTGCACTTTCATGTTTGTGTGACTTACCAGCAGCACCTTGGGGCGCGGAGTCAAAACCTGGTTGATTAATCAGTTTACGCATGAGGCGCCTCCTCAGATATTGAGGGGATGTGTACTACTCGGGTTTCGATATTTTGTGTGCTGTGATTTGTTTCTAACCAAAAACGTTTCCACAAATTAGCCAGCATTGAGATCCGATAGGTTTTACTGGCACGCACATCATCTAAAGGAGAGAAAGCCTGTTTGAGTATTTCGTTACCCAACTCAAAGGTTTCCTTATTTGACCATGTTTTTCCTATGAGTTGAGTGTTTAGCGCAGGCACAGTCGCTGGAATAGCAGCCACTCCACCAAATCCACTGTTAATCCTTTGGACTTTGCCCTCAATGATTTGAGCATTAAACACTGCACATACCGCTGAAATATCGTCCTCATAACGTTTAGATATTTTATAGGCGCGAACAACATTGGTTGGACTCGTGTAGGGAATGAAAATGGACTCTATCCATTCAGACTTTTGTAATGCTGTCTTGCGGTAGTCTAAGAAGAATTTATTTGCTGCTATTGTTCTTTTTTGTTGGCCATCATCCACATTGATCATTGCGTTAAGTGCCAGCATCGCCGGGGGCATATCACCAATCGGCGATGCGTTGGCAACATTTCCACCAAGGCTCGCTTGATTACGAATAGGCGTGGCGGCAAAACGCCATAACAGTTCGGATAGTTGTGGGAAATGTTTTAGTAAGCTTGATTCAATTTTACCCAGGGGTAGGGCAGCACCAATCAATAACCCTTGCTGTTGTTCAACAAGTTCGTTTAATTCTGGTACTTCACCTAAAGCAATAAGCTTGTCAAAGCTGTTTAATTGCTGGGTGACTTGCAACGCTAAGTCTGTACTACCTGCAAATACATTTGCTTCAGGGAATTTAGTTTTGGCAGCAGCTAGTTCTAGTCTTGATGTAGGCACCAGTAAATTATCAGTGCTGACATTATGAGTGTTTATGTCATTTAATTGTTTAACTGTCTGAATTTCTGTTTGTTTAAACTTATCAGGTGATTTGTTTTGGCAGGCGCTTAACGTGGCGTCGATAATAGGGCGATAACCTGTGCAGCGGCATAAATTGCCTGAAAGTGCTTGAATTACGGCTTCTCTGTTTGGTTGTTGTGTTTTTTGGTACAAAGCAAACATCGACATTATAAAACCAGGCGTACAAAACCCACACTGAGAACCATGATGCTCAACTAAACTTTGCTGTACTGGATGTAAATCTTTTCCATCAGGTAAGTGTTCAACGGTAATTAATTGTTTGCCATGTAGAGCAGATAAAAATGTCACACAACTATTAATGGCCCGATATTCAAGACTACTACTTGTTTGTTCACTACTATTTATCACTTCAGCTAAGACTACTGTACAGGCCCCACAATCTCCTGAAGCACAGCCTTCTTTAGTGCCTGTTAGGGTTTGTTGTTCGCGCAAATATTCAAGCAAAGTTAAGTCAGCTCGGGCTTTATCTATGGTAGTTATTTCGTTGTTGAGCAAAAAGCTGATCATATTGCGCTCCAAAATTAGGGTTTAGAATTGATATTATCCAGACTAGTGTAGTGAAATACAACAAAAACCAGACTAAATGGTCAGGTTTGGTTTATGATTAAGAAAAAGGTCTTATTGAGTGTGTTAATTATTTATAGATGTTTCTAAAGATAATTGTGATTTTGCGACAATTGTAGTTTGGCCAAATAAATTGTGTAAATTTGCATAGAACTCCAAAATGAACATCTACTATTTGAATCCTTATAAGTAATTTTTTGGTTACAAATTTATGCTTCTAGCAATCGAATAGATTGGGTGATATTTTTAAATTAATAATTAGAGCCTTGTAGGTTTTACACCAAGGGAAATAAAATAATAAATGTGTGCAAGTATTAATTACAAAGAAATCAGTATTGGTGAACTTAACCGCAATAAAATACTAGATGCGGCGGAAAAGGAGTTTGCCTTGCATGGGTTTAAAGGAGCGCGAGTACAACAAATAGCTGATCGTGCTGAATTGCCGAAAACCAACGTGCTTTATTATTTTAAATCTAAAGAATCTCTCTATCTGGCATCATTAGAAGATATATTGCGACTATGGAATAGTCGGTTTGACGAGGCAACAGTGAATGATGACCCCGCTGAAGTTCTGGCTCATTATATCGCTGATAAGATGGAGATATCTCGTCTGCGCCCAGATGCCTCTAAGATGTTTGCACTAGAAATCATCAATGGTGCACCTAATTTAAACGCGTTTTTTAAAGATCAACATGCGTCGTGGATGGCGGGACGAGTAGACGTTATTAAACAATGGATAGATCAAGGCAAGTTAGTGGCAACCGATCCCCACTATTTGTTATTTAATATTTGGGCAACTTCACAACATTATGCTGACTTTTCGGTACAAATTAATGAACTTAGAGGTAATCCTATGACTCAAATTGATTTTGCTGAAGCGACCAGTAATTTGATCAAGTTAATATTAACTGGTTGTGGATTGTCTGTTCCAACAGAATTTCAATAAGGTGATCGATGAAACATGCATACCCTAGGGATTTAATAGGTTACGGACAAAATCCTCCTCATCCAAAATGGCCAAATAAAGCCAGAATTGCAGTGCAATTTGTACTTAATTACGAAGAAGGCGGTGAAAACTGTGTGTTGCACGGTGATGAACAATCAGAAACCTTTTTATCTGAGATCATAGGTGCGCAAGCTTTTCCAGACAGACATTTAAGTATGGAGTCTATGTATGAATATGGCAGCCGTGCTGGTTTTTGGCGACTGTATAATTTATTTGTTCGTTATAATTTACCGATTACCGTATTTGGAGTGACGATGGCACTGCAACGTAATCCAGAAGCAGTTGCCGCGATGCAAGAAGCAAATTGGGAAATTGCCAGTCATTGTATGCGCTGGATCAGTTTTCAAGATATGCCTGAAGCCCAAGAAAAGAAGATGATTAATGCTGCTATTCAGTTACATCAAGCGATCACAGGCAGTAAACCGAAAGGTTGGTATACAGGTAGAACAAGTCCTAACACACTGAAATTGATAGCTGACCGAAGTGATATTTTATACTGCGCCGACTCTTATGCAGACGACTTACCTTATTACGATAAACACTACTCTGAACCTCTATTAATGGTGCCTTATACCCTAGACACCAACGATATGCGTTTTGCTACCCCACAAGGTTTTAACAGTGGTGAGCAATTTTATCAGTATTTAAAAGATGCATTTGATGTTTTGTATGCCGAAGGTGAAGTCGCCCCAAAAATGTTATCTATTGGTTTGCATTGCCGTATTATTGGTCGTCCAGCGCGGATGACAGCACTACAAAAATTTATAGAATATGTACAAAGTCATGATCAGGTTTGGTGCTGTACTAGAGAGCAGATAGCGTTGCATTGGAAACAGAAGTTTCCAAACTAAGACAACATTTGCAGCGTACCTTTGATAAACCTTAGCTAGTAAGGAATATACATGTATTTTGAAGATTTTCAGCCGGGTCAAACATCTCAGTTTGGCGCTTATCAAGTTACTGAAGAAGAAATAATAGAGTTTGCCAGTAAGTACGATCCTCAGTTTTTTCATTTAGACCAAGAGGCGGCGAAAGAATCGCTATTTGGGGGACTGTGTGCGAGTGGCTGGCATACTGCAGCTATGTTTATGCGTATGTTGATTGATAGTCTTCCGGAAGACCATGGCTCACTTGGATCGCCGGGTATCAATAACCTCAAATGGTTAAAACCTGTGTATCCAGGGTATATTTTAAGCGTAAAAAGTTGTGTGAAATCTAGTAGATTGTCTGAAAGTAAACCAGGTGTCGGTTTAATTTGTGTCAATTATGAGATTGTTAATCAACATGATGTGGCTGTGATGGCGTTAGAATCCAATGCATTTTTTAAATGCCGAAATAGTTAAGTTTTACCATTCTTTGCAACAGCTAACCCAGTTGTTGCAAAGCTCAGTTTTGCTCTAAGACTCCAAAAAGTCCACTATCAAAGGATACACATCCAATGATGCATTTTGCCCAATAACGCAATCCACATGCCCGTAGTCAGGAATTTCTTGACGGTGATATAAATCGTTGCCATTTACACTGCGTAGTAGATTATAGGTTTCTAGGGTACTGCGAGGTAATACGCAGTCGTTATTAGTACCTGAGATAAACAGCATGGGCAGGGCTAATTTTTGTACATGCGGAAGGTAACTATTCTCTCCTTTGGCATTAATAAGCTGGTTTGCCAGTAACATTTCTGTCAACTGCTTCATTGCGCGCAAATTGGCTCTGCCAAACATGCGTGGTAGGGCATTGTGAGTAGCAATATTTAGCTGACTATGTTCATACAATTCACCAAATATAGAACTAATGCGGTGACATACGGGGCTGTTGCAACGCTCGTGTTTAGGAACGGGCATAAACACCAAGCTAGCATCGTATAATTTTGTGCACCAACCCGCATTAGAATCAGTAAACGCAGTTAAGTGTTTTTTACCGAAATAGGGTAACCATGCAGGGAGTCGTAATTTGGCTTTATTAGTATTTAAATCTAACGAATACAAGTGAGTGGAAACTTGTGAACACACAACTTTTCTGACGTTCTGCAGACCTGATAACAAGGCCATAGTTAAAGTTGATGATCCTACGCCATGGGCAAATACATCAACTGCCCTAGCTTTTGTAATCTCACACACTCGAGCAACAGCCGCAGGATAATCTAGTGTGGCTACATCATCCATGGTGGATTGCAACGCACTAACAGGTAATTCAATACTTAATCGATGATCTAACAACCACACGTCATATTTGTGATTTACTAAATATTCCAACAAATTACATTCTATGGTGTCGATGGCATACATTAAACTAGACACCGCAATACAATGAGACAAGATAATCGGCCCTTTATTGCCTCCTTGAAACCGGGTTAACCGCAGTTCAACGTTATCTTCTGTGGTAAAAAAGTGTTGTTCAGGCTTACCAGCATTAAGTGCTCGGATAGGCGTTATAGTTTGGTGGGGATCGTATCGTTGTACATCACTAATATAGTCGCTGAAATTATTCATCTTGGCTTCCTTAGTTCAGAGAAAAAGGCGATACCCAAGTATAGATAAATTGCTGAAAAAACAACCAGCAACTCTCCATCTAAATTTTACTGTTGATTCGTGGTAATACGATGTGAACCTATAACTCAATGATGTCGATGAGAAGCTTTGTTTTTGAGCATGCGTTGATAAATTCGTGCATGCTATTGAGAGTTGAATTATTCGTTGTTCTAGTAAACCATTAGAACAATGATTTTTCGCCGAGAACACTCTTTATGCAATAATTAACCTACCAAACGGATAAGTCAATATGGCGTTTATTAAAGATCGCCTCGGCTAAAAACTTAGCCATTTTTGACTATTTCAAATCTAATACATACCTCAATACAAACACTGCGGCCATGATATAGGTGATCAAGGTGACTTGTTTATAACGCCCTGTACCGAGCATGATACCCACATAAGTAATAAACCCGAGTGCTATGCCTTCGCTAATACTGAAAGTTAATGGCATGGCAAGTAAGGCCACAGTGGCGGTAGCGAGTGACGTAAGATCGTCAAAGTCGAGTTGTCTGAATGAGTCCATCATCAATATGCCCACCATTATCAGCGCGGGTGTGGTTGCCATTAGGGGAATGACTTTCATAAGTGGGGTTAAAAACAAAGCCAGCATAAAACACAAAGCAACAAACACTGAAGTCAGTCCGGTTCTGCCGCCAGCAGATACACCTGCTGCTGATTCAACATAAGACGTAACAGGTGAGGTACCAATTGCTGCGCCTATTACACTGGCCGCTGCATCGGCTGTCATCGCTTTGCCCATTTTAGGTAATTGACCGTTTTTATCCAATAAATTGGCGCGTCGGGATACACCTATTAAGGTGCCTATGGTATCGAACATATTCACAAACAGTAGAGCGAAAATAAGATCCCAAGTTTCAGCAAAAAATTCGATGGGGTACATAATATCCATAGCAAAAAATGTGCTGCTTATATCGTCAGGAAGACCAATGAATTGACTGGTATGTTGGGTTAAATAACCGTCACCCACTGGGATAAATGCACCCACTAAGCTGAGTACAACGATTGATATTAGGATCGCACCCGTTACTTTTCTAATGACTAAAACTATGGTTAATATTATGCCTGCTAACGCCAATAACGTGGCGGGCTCAGACAAATCGCCAATAGATACAAACGTTGCAGGATTGTCGACTACTAAACCAGCATTTTTAAGGCCGATAAATGCGATAAACAAGCCAATACCGCATTGCACACCAATTTTAAGTGCTGCGGGAATTGCTTCAGCTATTTTAGTGCGCACCCCCGTCACAGATAACAACAGAAATAAAATACCGTTCCAAAATACAATGCCTAAGGCTGCGTCCCATGGTATTTCTCGCGTTAAACAAATCGTAAAAGCGAAGAAAGCATTTAATCCCATACCAGGCGCCATTGCGATGGGGTAGTTGGTCATAAAGGCCATTAATAATGTACCTAAACATGCCGCTATCGCTGTGACAGTGATAAGTCCTTCTATCGGCATGCCACCAGCACCTAAGATGCTCGGGTTGACTACCAGTACATAAGACATTGCAGCAAAGGTGGTTAAACCAGCAATAAATTCAGTTTTGAGATTGGTACCTTTTTCTTTCAATTTAAAAAAGTGTTCAAGAAAGTTAGACATATTTATCACTCTGGTTTTGTATGAAAATATTTTGATTTTACAATTATTGTGCAAAAAGCTGACCACCTAGTCTGGCAATGGTCTGATTTATGCTGTTAACATACGTTAGATGTTATCGAACGTGAAGAAACAATCCGATATTTTTACTCTAGCCCTTTGATTTGGCTGAAATATATCACCTAGAAACAGCTACCATAGCTAGTGTTGCACCAATTATTAACTTAGTTAGCTATTTTGGTGCAAGTATTATCAACATGCCCTAGATTAAGTAGGTGAAAAAATGACAAAAAATGAATTGAAGCAATGGGTAGCATCCCTGCCAAAAGTTGAGTTACACCTGCACATAGAAGGGTCGTTAGAGCCTGAATTAATGATGGCTCTAGCAGACAAACATCAGATTGCATTGCCTTATGCGAATATTGAAGAAGTAAAACAAGCATATAACTTCGAAGATCTGCAAAGCTTTTTAGACCTTTATTATTTTGGTGCGTCGGTGCTTAAAGACGAAGACGATTTTTATCAGCTGATGTGGAATTATTTACTTAAATGTAAAGAAGATAACGTTGTTCATGTAGAAATTATGTTTGACCCACAAACCCATACAGAACGAGGCATTGGCTTTGATGTGTTTATGCAGGGTTTTAAACGGGCTATGCAACAAGCTGAACAAGAGTGGGGCCAATCCTGTTTATTGATTATGTCTTTTTTGCGGCATTTGACAGAACAAAGTGCCATTCAAACATTAGAATCTGCAAAACCTTATTTAAACGATATTATTGCTGTTGGATTAGACAGTGCTGAGTTAGGCAATCCACCTGAAAAATTTACTCAAGTGTTTGAAATGGCCAAAGAATTAGGTTTAAAACGCGTGGCGCATGCTGGGGAAGAAGGCCCTGCAGATTATGTGTGGGGAGCACTTAAAGCTTTAGATGTACATCGAATTGACCATGGTGTGCGTAGTATTGAAGATCCTAAATTGATTGAGTTCTTAATCCAATCACAACATCCGTTAACCGTTTGCCCTCTGTCTAATACTAAGTTAAAAGTGTTTAGCCATATGCAAGAGCATAACGTTTTGCAATTACTTGACTTGGGTCTGATGGCTACGATTAACGCAGACGATCCTAGTTATTTTGGTGGATACTTAAACGACAACTTTTTTGCCATAATCGACCATTTACCTATCCAAAAACATCAATTGCATCAATTAGTAATAAACAGTTTTAATGCTAGCTTTATGCCTGCAGAGCAAAAACGAAAATGGTTGGAAAAAATAGATTCTTACTAACGCCTATTATTTATCTTGAGAAGCCATTGCAATGACTAGTTGTAAGGCTTCATCTTTGCTAAACCCGCTTTCTATAAGCGCTTCGTAATGTTTACGTAACAATTCTGCTTGGGCTTTAACTAATCTTGGATCACTTAATACTGTTGTCTGATTAAGCAATTGCTCTGACAGTTGTTCGTTCATAAAATTAAACGGTTTGCTTTCTTGTGCGTTAACCATGCCTATAGAGAAAGCTAATATGGCAATAATCGGAATATAGGTGTTTTTCATGATATCTCTCAGTTCGTAGGATAGACCCACTGGTTAGTGGCCGCTTGATAGCGACCTGCAATGTACGTTCACGTTACTTCGTTTACGAGTAATAATTAATCTCAAAGTTCAGTACTCATTAACGACTGAGTTCTTCTATCAGAGTTCGATACTTCGGGAACTGTTTGATTAAGTTAGCCGTTTTACCTAACTGCATATCAGCATATTCAAAACCAGGAGCCACGGCTTCACCAATTAAACCATACCCATACTTACCGGAAGTTGATATTTTTGAAGCTTTCCAAGTGCCACCTTCGACCATCATTTGCATCTGATGACCTTGGCTTGGATCTGGTCCTAAAATGGTGGTTTGTAAACTACCGTCAGCGTTCAGCATATAGTAGGTAATAGGATCACCCATATGGAAATAGTGCATGATATCTGATTGGTTCATATGAAAATGACCAATGGGAGATTTCGCACTTAACAGATAGTAAATGCTAGTCATGGTGACTCGATTGCCATTGTCAGTGGTAATAGTAGGGCGATGGTCCGCTTTAAAAGTTTGGCGAAAATACCCTCCTTCAACATGTTCTTCTAAGTTTAATGCTTTAGCTAACTGTTTTGCAGTGAGCAGGTTGTTGTCATTGGTTACACTGGCTAATTCACTAATGGATGCCGACTTTTCAGAACTTGGTGTGAGGCGTTGCTGGCTCACATTGTTTATTTCACTTTGTACTGCATAGGGCATGGTTGTTTTGTATTCGCCCCAATTAGCGACAATTGTATTCACCACTTTACTACCCACTAGATAAGCTGATTCGAGCGCAGATTGCATGCCTGCATAACCATTCTCACCGCTTTCTAATCTTAAATTTTCAATAGCGCTTAAATCTGCTGGAGGCATTGAATAATTGCTACCAGTACGCACTACCATAAAACGCTTTTTATCCACTTTTTTAATGTTATCTAAGTAGATCATTGATTGATAACTGCCGGTATCTTCCATGCCAGAACTAACAAAATTTCCTTGCCCAGCTGTCCAGTAGTGAGTCCAATCGTTTGCCCATTGGTTTAATAAATCACCATGCCAAAAAGTGGATGCGGCCAAATGTTCGCCTTTTAATACAAAAGGTAATTTTTGAGCATTCGGATAACCCACGTATTTATCTCGAAGAGTTTGCATACGTGGGTAATCATTTAATTCAACATCTTTAGTCAGTGTGTAAGCCCAATCCACTAGTTGAGGGTTAAGTTGATATACCTCACCATTTGAAGATTGGCCATGCCTATTCACTTGATTGAGGTCAATGGTTTGATTTTTGAGTATTGGATCAGTGGTAAATAACGGAAAGTAACCTGATGACCAGCTGTCAGGAATTTCTCTAGCATCAATTTGATGGGCCAAATCACCGTCGAGCAGCCAAGTAGCCCAAGCGGCAGAGCCTAAAGAAGCATCCGCTGGGTCAAAACCAGCAATCCCAGCTACTAACCAATAGGCATGGGTTAAATCAAATCTAGGATCTAAGCCTAAGGCCATTATTGCAGTTGCCGCTTTAGCAGTTCCCATACCAGTCACTATGCCCATTACGCCCGTTTCAGCATTGATACAAATATCATGGTGTGAAACAGCAAAAGGTAAACAAGTATCAAGCTTTTGGCCTGCTTTCCAAAGTTGAAATTCACCCGGTTTATCACCTTCATCAGCACCAATTTCAAACATGGTGACAACGACAACTTTTATTTCAATGGGGACGTCGGCAATTTGTAAGTCATTACTAGTATCATTTTGCGGTGAGCAACTTGATAACAGCAGCAGACTTAAAATTGTTAGGTAACTCGCTTTTAAAATATTAGTAAACACAGATTTTCTTCCAATAAAAAAGGGTAAATACATGACATATTTACCCTATAAGGTTGTTTTGATAAAAGCTAATTAAAACTTATAGCTGAATTTCGCTTGGTAGTGGCGAGGTAATTCAGGCAATACAATTTGAGCACCAAATAAATCTGGGAAGTTAGCTCTAAAATACCTTTCGTCAGTTAAGTTTTTGATATTGAAGCTTGCAGTCCATGTGTCTGCTTCATAAAATATACCAGCATTAATCAAAGTGTAGGAAGGTAATGTAACGGCTTGAGAGAAACTTGAAAATGTCTCATCAGCCTTAACAAGACTCGCGTTTAGCGCATAACCATTTTGAAAGTCGTAAGTAGCATTTAACGTATAAATGTTTTCAGGGATACCCGCTTTGCGCGATGCTTCCTTGTCACCTTCGCCAATTAATGTCAGTCCAATTGGATTACCACCGTATATTAATGAAGCATCAGACAAGGATGTGAGGTCTTCTATTCCCAAGAAACCAAACAAACTACCACCTTCACCGTTGTTATAGGCAGTTAGGTTATACACTTTTAAGTTTGTGTAACCCGCACCAATAACAAGTTGATCTGACACTACCCAACGTAATTCAAATTCTGTTCCTTTGTTTTCCGTTGTAGCGTTAGTAACAATAGCCTGTGCGTTAAAGTCACTGCGTTCTTGTTCATAAACAGACAATGCGAAGTATAAACTGTCGTCGAGAAATGAACCTTTAACACCATATTCAAACAATTCAGACGTATCGAATGCACCATTATAAGGATTTCCATCGCCATCTATTAATTGTCCATAACCAATTTCCGCTCCTTGACCCGCAATCAAAGTCGCTTGTTCAGCAGCAGTAATGTAAGGGATTAAACCAAAATCGGTTTTATAAGAGATACTGGCATTCCATGAGGTGCCATCAAAGGTTTCTTCTGCACTGTTAACAGTTGTTTGATTAAGTAACAAATCGCCGCGGCTGGTTGTCTCTACATCTATTGTGTCATAACGCACACCTAGTACGATGTTTAGCCCCATTTCCCAAGTTAGATCAGTCATCACAGCAAAACCTAAATCGGTATAACTTCCCGTATCATGATTATCGAAATCTTTACCAATGCGAGTGCCTAACAAACGTCTGTCCAATGCGGTTGAAGGACCCGTCAGATCTCGTCTATTAAAAAATTCATTGGCAAAATCATCAGCATGGAAAAACTCTGTATGACGAATTGAAGGTGAAATTTGAACTTGTGCTAGTAAGGTGTCAGTTTCATATTCAGATGAAAAAACCAGTTTATTTTCAAACACAGAACTGTCGTGAGTTTGAGAAAAACCATAGGCGTTTTCATTTAAATTATCGTAGGCCTCATAAAACATTTGGTTTTTGATTTCCCAACCACTATCCGTGTAATAAAAAATATCGAAATAAGCGGTTTCAACGGTATTTAACAACACATCATCAGTTGCTACTAATACTTGGTTTCCACGTAGAGTAGCGGTGCCTGGATTATCTAACTGCATCGCTTCGGTAGCATCAGCATCGGTAAATGCGGGAGCGAAAGGATAGAAAAAACCATTGCCTCCAAGGTTAACTACACCATACTCTTGGTGCGAAATTGAACCATCACCATTGGTATCTAGTGGTTTGGCTGTTCCTGTTACGTAAGTACCATTATCAATTAAATCTTGGCTTAAACGGTTCCAGCCTGCTACTTGGTTGCCATCATAGTCATGATACATTCCGCCAAATTCAAAGCGTAAATTATCAGTGATATCTACATTAAATGACGCCTGTAAAACTGTTTGGTCGGTGCCTGAATTATCATAATAACTACCTGAGTTTTCGACTTCACCGTAAAGGTAGAAACCGGCTTCTTTTCCACCAATGGTTGTTGGACCACCTAGCTCAGCTGATAGGATACTTTTATCCCAGCTACCTAGTGAGTAGGAAAATGCACCTTCGTTTTGCGCTAAATATTGTCCACCACTGGCACGTGCCGATTTTGGATTGAAATTTAGATATCCACCAATCTTAGCTGGGCCATAGATCGGTGATGCCGGACCACGAACAATATCAATTCGGCTTGAAGCACCTATTGGTGTTGGATAGTTACCTGGGTTATCTAAGCGTTTTACACCACGGAAATAGGTTTCACCTGGTGTACCACGCACATCTAGCGAGCCTGCAACACCAAAAAACGATTGAGTAAATGTACCTGGGGCGAACGCAACTAATTCATCTATATCGCTCACTGCAAAACGTTCAAGCTGTTCTTGACTGATAGTTGATGCTGATCGTGGTGTTTCAAGGATTGATTTACCAAAACCGAATACGGCTTCAACATCTTGTCCGGGTAAGCTGCCTAAAGAGCCTGTTACCTGAATTCGCTCGACACTTTCTTCTTCACTATCTTGCGCGATGGCTTGTAGTGGAATGAAGGTAGCTAAACCAATAGCAACTGCTTTAGTAAGTGGATTAGTTAAAAAGGTTTTGTTTGTCATTGTGTTTCCCAAGGTAGTGATTTTGCATATGTGTTGTATTAGGCTCTTTGGACTATTCAGCCCACTGTTTTAGTTATCAATTTAATTTTTTACTTACGGTTTAGCATTATCGATGCCAATGTCTTGTCCAAATGGTCTAGTCACAATAGTATTTACTAATACATTGATATAAATAGTAAAGTTACAAAGCGACAAGCGAATGTTCGGTTTGTTTATTACTCGGTTCATTAGTCCGTCAAAATTCTTGCGCACCAAGTTAAATCATTTTCCTTTGTATTGCACCATTGGAGGGCTTAGTTCTAAAAAAATAACGTTTTAACAATGGCTTAGATTTGTTGTTCTTTTGGCAACTGATTAGTTTTTCAGCGTCCGTCGTCCTAAGCAAAAGTAGATGCCATGTTTTACTTTGGGTTTGTCGTATAATCCACAAATCGTTTAGCTTGTTTAGGAATAACCCATGCTGCTAAAAACTAATATGGTCTCCAACCAATGGCTGCAAGACAATATTGAACACCCAAAACTTATAGTGTTGTACACCCAAATGGACAACCCAGTCTTAGGGGGAATTGACGATAAACCAATTGGTTATGTTCCAAATTCGATATTTTTTGACTTTGAAATCGTGTTCTGTGAACTAGGTTCTGGTTTACCTCATACTATGCCAAGTAAAGAACTCTTTGATAAAGAAGCTAAAAAATTAGGTATAAACCAAAATAGTATTATTGTGGTTTATGACAACAAAGGGATTTATTGCGCACCTAGAGTTTGGTGGATGTTTAAGTCAATGGGGCATGAACTCGTTTATGTTCTTGATGGCGGGTTGCCTGTTTGGCTAAATCAACGTTTACCTACCCAATCTCATCTTGTTTCTCCTAATAAAGTCGGTAATTTCAACGGCGAGTTTAACAACAGCCATTTTATCTGCGCAGAAGAAATACTGCAGACGCAGACAAGTATCACTATATTTGACGCCAGAAGCGAAGGACGTTTTAACGGCACACAAGCTGAGCCTCGCAAAGGTTTACGTTCAGGACATATTCCTAACTCCACTAATTTACCCTTTGATCAATGTTTGAATGGCACATCGTTAAAGTCGACATCTGAGTTAAAAGGTATTTTTACTAAGCTGGGGCTAGATCCGAATATGAAACTGGTTGTTAGTTGTGGGTCGGGCGTAACGGCCTGTATTCTAGCTTTAGCTGCTACACAAGCAGGCTTTAAAAAAATTGCTGTATATGATGGTTCATGGAGTGAATGGGGCGCTAGAACTGATTTACCTTTAGAAGCTTAATTAGAAACTCGCAAAGCCATATAGCTTTGCGAGCCGCTAATTAAACAATCAGTTTAGTGAGATAGGTCTTTAGTTTTAACTGCTAATTCAGAGGGTGATAAAAAACCATCTTGATCAATATCAAGCTCTGCAAAAATTGCGCTTAGGGTAGTATCTACACTTGCTTCTTCCTTACTTATTTGACCGTCTTTGTCTGCATCTAGTGGGTGAATGGTGGTGTCAGAAGATTCAGCCAGTACGTGCAGAGAAGCGAAAGTAACGATTGTTGCTATTAGTAATTTTTTCATTGTATTTTTCCTTTAAATATCAAATTTGAGTAATAAATTTTATGAGTGAGGTTGTGTTCCAGTTACGCAGGTCTTCACAGGTCACTCAGTGTCCATTAATTATGGTTTTCCAACTCGCTTGGTGACAAATAGCCGTCTTTATTGGTATCGAGTTCAGAAAACATCGCCAACAACGCGGTATCTTCAGCAGCTTCTTCGATACTTATTCGCCCATCATTGTCAGAATCCAATTTAGCGATTAAGTCTTCTTCAGCGATTAATGCCATTGATGCAAACGTTAGAGCGACCAGAGGGATTAATTTTTTCATACGTTGACTCCTGTTTAGTATCAGTTTTAAAACGACCAGTTGTTCATTAATAAACAAACAAACTGTCTTGTCGAACTGTTAGCGCTTTTACTCGCCTAGCTAAGTAAAATGCCAAAAAGGTACGCAGCGATTATTAATAGCTGTCGCTGCAAACCTCTTATCAATAACATTACAAGTGTTGTGCCAAACATTTAAAATCGATTGATATCATAGGGTTACGCTGATTTTTTAGGATGTATGTAGGAATGACTAAATTACTTATTAACAATCTGTCTCTTGACACAGACAGAAATTAATCGGGTTTAATAATACTGATTAAAATCAAAGGAATAGGGTGAGGCTTATGGCATACATAAGCCTTTATTAAGGGATTTTATTAGGTTGCAAGTGACCCATTTTGAATATTGGATATCCACAAGGGTTGATAGGGCGCCAGTTGGTATTCAATATCTTCCATACTCAGTGTTTCACCGCTGATAAGGTCATACCAAGTGTCGGTACCTATTAAGTTCATATCACTTAATCTAATATTTTGTGGTTGATCACTAATGTTATAGATACAAAAAATACTTTGAGTTCTGTTTATACTTTGACGCCAAAAACCAAATATTTGTTCGCCTAATTGCAAAGTAAATTGGGTGGCACTTGGATGAAACGCCGGTTGTAGCTTACGAATATTCAACAGTTTAATGATCCCCTCATGCGCCTTATAATGTTGGCTATAGGGCGACGCTAGCTGTTCTTGTAATACGGTATAGTCCCATTTATGTCGATTGATGGAACGGTTCTGACTGGTGTTTTTGACTTTTTCATAATCGTTTCCTGTACCTAGTAAACTATGAATATAAATTCCAGGAATACCTTCTAGGCCGAACATAATGCTATGGGCACATATAAATCTGTCTAATCCCCATTTGTCCGCACCTTTGACTGTACCTTGCAGCGCATCGTAAAGGGCAATATTGATTTCATAGGCTTTTTGTTTGCCGTCTTCAGAGGTACGCCACGAAATTCGTCCCCCAAAGTTTTGCATGGTATTGACAAGATCAGTGAGTTCTTGATCCTGTAATAATCCTTCGGCAGGTCTGAGTCCAATACCATCATGAGACGCGATGAAATTAAAGAAGAAGGTGCCATTTTGTGCCGGTGGCATGCTACCTAACCAAGACTTTAGGTGTTTACATGAACCTGTTACCAAAGTGTTGACTAACAGTGGTGGTAACGAAAAATTATAAATGCCGTGTGCTTCGTTAGCGTTTCCAAAGTAAGTTAGATTTTGCCTATTCGGAATATTTGTTTCGGTAATAATAACCGCATCACTCACCGCATGTTCAATTAGGGTGCGCAATAAGCGCACTACTTCATGAGTTTGTTCGAGGTTAATGCAGCTAGTGCCTGTTTTTTTCCAAAGAAAAGCGACCGCATCCAAACGAAATATCCGAATACCTATGTCTAGGTATTGGCGGATGATTGAAACAAAGGTATCTAAAACAGCAGGGTTTCTAAAATCAAAATCAACTTGGTCATGACTAAAGGTGCACCACACTTGTTTTTCACCGCTAGGTGTTTCAGTTGATCTAAGTAAGTCGGAGGTTCTAGGTCTTACTACGGTAGATAAATCATCTTCTAAGGACGCAGTGTAAAAGAAATCACAACCAGGGCCTTCTCCCTTAATAAAGTTTTCAAACCATGCACTTCTGGATGAGCAATGATTAATTACCACGTCCGACATCACTCGGTAATCCTGAGTAATGGCGTGTATATCATCCCAGTCCCCAAGGGCTTCATTGACGCTAGAATAATCAATTACCGAAAAACCATCATCAGAACTATAGGGAAAAAACGGCAATATATGCACGCCATTGATGGCATCGCCACAGTATTCATTTAGAAAGCTATGCAGAGTATGTAGTGGCTTCTCTCCTGATTTTTCAATGCTATCGCCGTAGGTGATTAACATCACATCCTTTTGCTCCCAATTGTTATGATGACGTTTCGGCTCAATCAATAAACTAGGATCTTCTAAACGCATGGTGCGCAATAATTGATCACCCAAGTCAGGGTATGAAATACCTAATTCAACATCTTCATATATAACAGCTAAGTGATGTTCAATTCGATCGGTTAGTTGCTCTAATACAGATAACATTTATTGCCCCTAAGCTTGTTTAAACTCTGCAAAATCTTGTTCTACCGCTTCTTTTAACTGCTCTAATACATCTGGCATGGCGCTAACAACACGGTTCCAACTGGGAATAAATGGCGTTTCCATTGGATTATCTAAGAAACTTTCACCAGCTTTCATAATATTTTGAGCAAAAAGCTCCACCGCTTTTTCTTCGCTATGAATGTCCAATTTGAGACCGTTGATAATGGCATCATTGTTATAGGTTTCGATAAAGTCTAAAGCTATCCGGTAATAGGTGGCTTTTAATGATCTAAAGGTTTCGGTGGAAAAGGTTTCACCCTGCGTGGCGAGTTTTCTAATTAATGCTTTGGTGATATCGATAGACATTTTCGATAGTCCGCCTTGGTCATTATTAGCTGATAAGTCTTGGTGTTTATGATCATAGGTTTTGGCTATGTCTGCCTGACATAACCTATTATGTGAGTAGTTACGTTGCATCTCAGACAATACACCGATTTCTAGACCCCAGTCACTGGGTATACGGATATCATTTAACACATCACGTCGAAAAGAAAACTCACCTGCCAATGGATATCTAAAACTGTCCATATATTCAAGGTACTCATTGTGACCCACTACTTTTTGTAAGGCTCGAATTAATGGTGTAACTAATAATCTTGAAACACGTCCATTGATTTTCCCATCTGCCACACGAGCGTAGTAACCCTTACAGAATTCGTAGTTGAATTGTGGATTAGCAACTGGATAGATTAGCCTTGCTAATAATCCACGGTCATAGGTAAGAATATCGCAATCATGTAGCGCCACAGATTCGGCTTTTCCAGTGGCTAATACATAGCCCATGCAGTACCAAACATTACGACCTTTGCCCAATTCTTTAGGTGCCAAACCTAATGCTTCTAATTTTGCATCTAAGGCTTTTAATCTAGGGCCTTCATTCCATAATACTCGGTGATTTTGCGGTAAGGTGCCAAAGAACTTTAAGGCATGTTGGTATTGTTCAAGGTTAGCTCTGTCTAAACCAATTACGATTTGTGAAAGGTAAGGGACTTTTGCGATATGTTCGATAATGTTGGGTAATGCTGTACCTTCAAGTTCGGAAAATAAAGAGGGTAGTATTAACGCCATTGGGCGCTTTTTTGAGAATTCTACTAGCTCACTTTCTAGATCTTCAACAGGCCTTTCAGACAAGTTGTGTAGGGTTGTGACTATGCCATTTTGATAAAAATCAGCCATGATATCTCCGTTTAAGCGTTAAATTGTGTATCGTTAAAAATGATTTGTTCGAGGCTTTCTGCCCAGCCACGTGGGCCATAATTTTGGCTAGTGTAGACATGGGGTTGTTTGGTTAAAGAAGGTGGTAGGTTAGCGGGTGACAAAATGCGGATCGCTATATCTGCTACCTCCAGCATAGCAACATCATTTTGACCATCTCCTAAAGCAATCGAGATACAACCTTCTATACCGCGTTCAATCTGAAATTGCTGTGTTAGCCAATTTAATGCTTTACCCTTATCGCATTCGCCAGAAAGATGTAAAAAACGTCCCCCTTGTAAAAGTGAACATCCTAGTTTTTCAATTTCGGTTATAAACTTAGTTTTTGTTTTAGCACTGCCTAACCATAAAATTGGTTCACCATATTCACGTGCTGCCGCTAGCTTGGCCGCTTTTATTGAAAGCCCTGTAGCCTCAACAATTTCTTGAGTAGACATGTTAGAAAAGTGATTGAACTGACCTTTGTATTGCTCCTTTAACTTTGCAAGCAGTGATAACCAAAACTCTCTGGATTTTGAAAACTCTTTAACCCAGAAACCTTTTTCAGATTTTGTATGCTTTGGTTGAAAGGCAAAATAGCCAATTGGAATGTAAACAGCAGCACCATTTTCAACTATAAATGGTCCATCTAAACCGATTTGTTGTGTTAACTCGGTTAGCTCTGCAAAAGTCTTACTAGTATTGGGAATGACGGGGATATTTGCTGAACGAAGTTTCTGTAACATGGGTAATGCGGGTGCAAAACTATAGGTGTGATGGTCTAGCAACGTACCGTCTAAATCCGAGAAAATTAGTACATTTTTAAGCATGAATAGCCTTTGTTTTGTGAGCGATGATGGCTCTACTCGAATCAAGTTTAAAAACGTGATCGCATTTATTAGGCAGAGTGTGCAGCGAATGTTCGGTTAAACGCTGGTAATGTTGAATAAAACGTTGAATTTGTTGCTCATTCATAATACTGGGATTGTCATCAGTGGCTGCTTTAAGTTTTAGTTCTTGTTCTAATCGCCACGCAAAGACCTCACCAAAGGACGGCGCTTTTAACATTATCCATTGGTCCATCAAGCTATAAAGGGGTAAATAATGCAGAGACAGTTGCAGATTGACATGGTTTCTCCAGTCGGCATTGTGGTCTTCATTTGCTTCGAACGTATTGACTGGTGTTTTTAGTTGGTCTGCAGTTTGTGCTTCAACACCCCAACACCATCCTTCAAAAATCACGACATCCACTGTGTTATCTACTTTTGTCCAAGCATTTATAGGGTAGGGGTCATCTGTCGCTTTATTAAATCTTGGGATAACGGTTGGTTGTTGATGTTTAAGATTATGCAATACCATTTTTGCCTGACTCATATTATGTGTTCCTGGCACGCCACGAGTGACAAACAAGGGATGTACATCAGCTGCAATTATTTGTCGCTCTATACGACTAAAATAAAAATCGTCTAGCGACATCACTACTACATTTAAACTATAAGTCTCAGTCAGGTAGTCTTTTAAAAAATCGGTTAATGTGGACTTCCCAGAACCTTGGCTGCCATTAATTCCTACAAAATAAGGTTTTTTTGCACTTGATTGGTGCAGCCTAATTTCATCGGCAAGAGGAACGAAATAATCCTCAGCGATTTTAAAAAATCCATTAGAGAGCTTGTTTCTGTTGATAAACCTGCTGATTATAGACATTTAAAACCTCTGGTTTTGCACTTTAAAAGTGCTTTAAATTTAAGCTGTTAGTTATTTTCTAATAAGATAATTACAACATATGTGCCATCTTGTGCTGTTTGCATCACCAAACACAGCAGTTTGTAGTAAGTTGAACTTAGTTTCCCCATTACAAAATTTTAAATTTATGGTACAAATACCCAACTGTTGTTTGACCTAATAGGCAAATGACCGGTGCATAACTCCGAGCTATCTCACCTAAATCAAAGACAAGGTGTTGTAGCCGTGAATTTGGCAATGTTGTCAATTCGCCAGGGTTGTAAGAGAAATCGAACAGCCTCCCGCAAGTGCCATATTTGATGTCACTTCACTTTGGAAAGGTGTTAAACAAAATGTTAGAAGATAAATTTGGACGCCGTTTCCATTACTTACGGCTGTCTATTACGGACGTGTGTAATTTTAAATGCAATTACTGTTTGCCCGATGGTTATGCTTGCGATACTGAGCGTAATTTTTTGGCTTTACCCGAAATAGAAACACTGGTTAACGGATTTGCCGAGCTGGGCACCAGCAAAATCCGTATCACCGGTGGTGAACCTTCTCTTAGAAAAGACTTACCCGAGATCATAAAGGCTTGCTCCACTGCAACTGGTATTCAACACGTAGCCATGACCAGCAATGGTTATAAGTTGGAGTCAGATATTCATAAGTGGGTTGATGCGGGACTAAATTCATTGAATATCAGCATTGATAGCCTCGACCCTAGAATGTTCTCGGCCATTACCGGTCACGATAAACTTGAGACTATTTTATGTGGTATCGATAAAGCCATAGCTTTAGGTGTGAAAGTCAAAATCAACGCAGTTTTGATGAAACAATACAACGAGCAAGAACTCCAAAATTTCCTTGCTTGGTTAAAAATTACGCCTGTCACGTTAAGATTGATTGAGTTAATGCAAACTGGCGACAATAAAACGTTTTTTGAGGAAAACCATGTTTCCGGCACCCCGATTAGACAACAGTTGATTGACAACGGTTGGGGCCAGCTTATTCGAGACAAAGCTGCGGGACCGGCACAAGAGTTTTTCCATGCAGATTATAAAGGTAAAATTGGCCTGATCATGCCCTACGGCAAAGACTTTTGTGCAACCTGTAACCGTTTAAGGATTTCGGCAACAGGAAAATTGCATTTATGTTTGTTCGCCGATCAAGGTTTGGATATTCGACCTACTTTACAATCAGCTGATAGCAACGAATTACAAACCACACTAAAAACGTTATTAGGAGACAAGGAAGCAACACATTGGTTACAAGATGGCTTTACTGGCGGCACCAAACATTTAGCCATGTTAGGCGGCTAAGGGCAGGGTGATGAGAAGAGTGGCGAATATTAATGAGCTAGTGAAATGTTAGCTGGATTAATTTTAGCAGGCGGAAAATCAAGCCGAATGGGGTTAGACAAAAGTTTATTAACCCTGCCTGGCAGCCAGCAGTCATTGCTTGAATATAGCCAAAAAAAACTAGCCTTAGTCTGTGATGACAATGTGCTTATCAGTGGCTCGCAGCATGACGAAGGCATCATGGATGTTATTCCAAATTGCGGCCCTTTGTCGGGTATACATGGGGCATTAACCCATATTGAATCTCAGCAAAGCCATATTAATGAGTTGTTAGTGGTAGCCGTTGATATGCCTGATATATGTCATGAGGACTATATTTATTTACTCAAAAGGGGTAGAGAAAGCCAGCGTTTATGCTGCTTTGAAAACTGTTTTTTACCCTTGTACCTTCCGTTATCAATTGATGTGGCAAAATATCTGTCGGATTTACTCACGCCTAAGCCTAATGGGGCAGGGTTACAGCCTAAAAAACCTCAATACTCGATAAAACAAATGTTGAATTCGTTACAAGGAATTCAAATACACGCTTTAAAAAATTCACAATTAAATAATATTAATACGCCTTTGCAGTGGCACCAGCGCTGCGCCGAGCAAC
Source organism: uncultured Paraglaciecola sp. (assembly GCF_913020055.1). Lineage (GTDB taxonomy): Bacteria > Pseudomonadota > Gammaproteobacteria > Enterobacterales > Alteromonadaceae > Paraglaciecola. Next base: position 27,897 of record NZ_CAJWCF010000004.1, read on the forward strand.
CATTTACTAGGGCATAAAATGAAAGCCAGTGATTCAACAACAAAACAATCTCTTAATATTGCAGTGTTAACTGTGTCGGATACGCGCAGTAAGGAAAATGATACATCTGGACAGTATTTGTGTGAAGCGGCAACCACCGATGGGCACCAAGTTATTGAGAAAAAGATAGTTATCGATGACAAGTTTCAGATTAGGGCTGTGGTATCTAATTGGATAGCTGCTGACGATGTTCAAGTAGTATTGATCACAGGTGGCACTGGATTTACAGCAAGAGACACCACACCAGAGGCGATGTTGCCTTTGTTTGAAAAAGAAATAGAAGGGTTTGGTGAGTTATTCAGACACGTGTCTTATATAGAAATTGGTACGTCAACCGTGCAATCTAGAGCGTTAGGTGGCATGGCCAATGGTACAGCCATTTTTTGTATGCCGGGTTCGACCGGAGCCTGTAAAACCGCTTGGACAGGAATTTTACAACAGCAATTGGACTCAACCCATCGACCATGTAATTTTGTGGTGCATTTAAAAAACAATGATGTTAATTGTTCAAGTAGAGGATGAGTCCAGATATGCAAGAAAATAGTGCAGTGTTAACCCATGTAAATGAGCACGGAAAAGCCAACATGGTAGATGTGACAGATAAGCAGGTCACCCAAAGGCAAGCGGTGGCAGAAGGATATATAAGCATGTCAGCAAAAGCATTTAGTATGTTAAAAGACAATACACATGCCAAGGGGGACGTGTTGTCTATTGCACGAATTGCAGGTATTCAAGGAGCAAAAAAGTGCAGTGATCTTATCCCTTTATGTCATCCATTAATGTTATCTAAAGTTCAGATAGACTTTCAAACTATGGACTCTGAAAATAAAGTGCGAATTCAAGCTTTATGTAAATTGGCTGGGCAAACCGGGGTTGAGATGGAAGCACTTACCGCAGTCAGTGTCGCCGCGTTAACTTTATTTGATATGTGTAAGGCTGTAGATCCCCACATGCAAATTAGCGACATAAAAGTGTTAAGTAAACAAGGTGGCAAAAGTGGTGATTGGTCATGTTAAAAGTGTTGTTTTTTGGACAGTTAAAAGAGATCATTAAAACCGATTGTTTAGAGGTTGAATTAGTACAAGGTGACAAGCAGCTAAACACAGTGGCAATGTTACGTAAGGTACTGCAAGAAAAAGGCGAACTTTGGAATGAATATTTGGCTTTTGGTAAAGCCTTAGTAGCAGTTAACCAAGAAATGAGTAGCGACGATACTGCATTAAAGGATGCTGACGAAATTGCTTTTTTCCCACCTGTAACCGGCGGTTAAACGACTCTATGAGCCATTTTACCCATATCAATGTTCAAACTCAGGATTTTGATTTTGCTCACGAATATCAAAAATTAAGAAACAGCAGTAACAGCGATGGTGCGTTAGTCACCTTTGTTGGATTAGTGCGAGATTTAAATCTACAACAATCAGTTAGTGGTTTATTTTTAGAACATTATCCAGCTATGACCAATAAGGTATTAACCCAAATAGTCGAACAAGCTAGGAGTAAGTGGCAGTTAGGCAGCGTGTCAGTTATCCACCGAGTGGGGCAACTAAATGTCTCCGACCAAATAGTATTTGTGGGTGTCACTAGCCAACACCGTCAATCTGCCTACCATGCGAATGAGTTCATTATGGATTTTTTGAAAACCCAAGCGCCTTTCTGGAAAAAAGAAACCACCGAACAAGGTGATAAATGGATTGAGGCTAAGAGTAGTGATACAAAAAAAACAGAAGATTGGTCGTAAACCTAATTGTCACTAGGCGTTTGGTAAATTATGAATGGGCGCTTGAATATTCACCTATGGTTGGATTGAGTCTGTCCAATGAAAGGCATAAGTATTTGCAAACCAAGACTAAAGTTGAATAGCTTGGTTTGTAAAGCATGGTATGTTCTCGTTATAGGCATTTAACAAGACTAAAAGTTTATGTGAGTGTTGCTGAAACCTTAAAATATGAGTTGTTTTGTTTTATATGACAAGACGTGCATTCCTAATTATATAAGAAGTTCAAGGATTTATTGGTAACAATATTCAACGCCAAAGGGATAAAAGTACTTTACTCAAGCTAGGAAACCGCTGTGATTATTGAAAGTGTAGGAGGAGGTAATTACATGCAATGGATCCGATTTAAAAGTTTTCGGTTTTTGTATAGTTTAAATTTTGGCAAATTCATATTTGGCTTATTTATATTGTTTGCTGTTTCCTCTCAATCATCCGCTAAAACATTGAAACAAGAATTAGATGATTTGCCTCAAATCAATATAGAAATAGCGTCGTTTCACTTCCCACCTTTCACTCAAAGAACCAAAAAAGGAGGAGTTTCAGGTAAGGGAGTTGAAACCGCCAAAGCCTTCTGCACGATTGCTCGCATGACATGTGAAGTGATTCTCTACCCAACTGCTCGTGCCTATATGAATATAGAAAATGGCACTAGTGATGTTTTGATGACCGCTGATATACGTAGATTTGAGCGGTGTTGTGACTATAGCAAATGGTCTTACCCTTTTGTTGCAGGCTTGATTACAGAACGCTTAAATGATGATATACCGTTTAAAGAAGCCAACTTAAAAGGCCATAGTTTAGTTATGGTGAGAGGATGGCAATCCATTTATGACGTATATCCAAATCTCAAGGACTTAGTCGCTAAGGGTGAAGTTGAACTGATTGAAACGAATTCAATCGAGTCAGCTATAAAGATTTATAGTCGAAGTAGAACTTCATTGTTATGGGGGTCAAGAAAGGTTTTTGAATGGTATTTTAACCAAATGTCGGTGCAGTGGAAGGAGGAAGACTTTAAACCTTTGGTGTTAAGTAGTGCAGGTATCTGGATTTCTAAACGAAGTGAGCAACATGAAAATATACTATATAGATTCAATTTAGCTTTCCAATATTTAAAAACGCAAGGAAGTTTAGATAAAGAGAATTTTCTTGAGCCTTCCCTAATGAAATTAGTCTATTCTGAAGCTGAAACTCCTAATTAGAAAAACCCTATTATCACCCATTCCATGGGTTTCTCTTTGTCTTTTTTGTCTTTTTTGTCTTCTTTGGCAATGCCCATCAATTTAGACAGTTGAACTACAAAGTCTATTCTGCCCCCATAATATTCTTAGTATAGAAACCAATGTGGGTATTACTTCCAAGTGTTTTTTTCAGTAATAATTTGAGTGTTTAGCTTAGTTCGACCTTGCTACTTTTTAAATATAAGTGGCTTTTATATATTTTATTCAACCCTTCCTATAGACCTCAAAATCAATCTCACTTAGGCGGTAGTAATAAACGATTGAAGCCACAATCAGTTGAAAATAAATGCAGCTGACAATGTCCTGATAGTCTCGCATATCCAGTGCAGAGAGGATGAGGTCGACTGATAGTTTAATTAGCACTGCCATCCCAGACAATACAAACAAATACACGGTGCGACGGGTATCGCGTATTCTTACTTGCTCAGGTTGCAAAGGATCGGGTTTTTGAAAGTAAACATAGTAATAAATCCCGCCTGCAAGGATCAGGTCTATTATGGCTAGGCCAAGCAGGTTGATGTAACCGGCGAAACCATCAAAGGGGTGTTGCACTAAATACCAGATAAGAACGATGTACGTTATATGGCCTATTGCCAGTGCGTACAAATAGTTTTTGCCAATAAAGTCGGTCAGTTTACGGGGGCTAAGCTGAGCTTTTCTGCTTGGCCCTTGGTTTAGTTTACGCAGTAACTTAGCATAGTTTGTACTAATAATTGCAACCCAAATTAGAGGAGCCATTTGCAGCATAAAATAAAAGGAACTCACCGATTGACTGTCCCAACCGAGTAACTCATCTGCTCCAATGGCGATGCTGAATACGAAAATGAATATACCAAGTATCATCATCAAAAAATTAGCGTTTCTATATTTAAGTATTTGCTTCTTAATTGTTTCCACCGAAACCGGATACAAGTTTGCATATTCACTGGGTGGATGTTGCTCAATGGCGTTTTCAGTTCGCTCCACCAGTATTTTGGGGAAGTAATAAGAGACTAAAATTATTTGGCTTAAAAATACGCCAAAAAGAAAGTCGATTGTATCCATGTCGTGCTCCTTAAATCATTGACTTAGCAGGCTCTGGGCTCTGACTATTATTTTGTTTTTTCTACTCTGTATTTGCGTAAACTCAGCCAGCATTATTTTTCGCTTTTAGTGTGGCGAGTATTACTATTACTGCCACCACCACGGTTATTCCGATAATCAACAAAATATGCATATTATGACTCCTGCTGAGTGGATAAAGCTGTTCACTGAGCTATAAGGGTTTTCCTTAGACCGGGGCATCATTTTTATAATTATCGAAATTGATATCTTCAATTTTAATAGAGCGCAACATGGCACCTATGCCAAATACCGCTATCAATTGCCAGTAGAGACTGTTTAAGACAATTTCGAACTGGTCTAAGGCATAAGTCTGAAAGGCGACCGTGACCAACAAAAAAATACTGATTACGATACTTACAGTGGCCATTGAATGCAGTGACAGACTAATTTCTTTGTTCCGGTCCCGACTATCCTGATAGGGATTGAGTTTTCTGCCATACAGTTTCCATACACCCAAGGCAACAAACAGGCCGTTGCTTAGACTAAGTGCTGAGACGGTAACCACTGCGTCAAATACCCAGGTCCATTGATTGACATACAGAACGAACAGAATAAAAGTCACATACAGTACTAGCGCAAAACCAAACAAAATCGGGGATATAAAGTCAAACAGTCGGCGAGGGCTGAGCTCGGCGTGACGGGCAGTACGAGTATCGTTTATTCGCATTAAACGTAGTTCCCTGAAACCTGAAATTTCTAGCAATGCAAGGGGTATGAATTGCAGCATACCAAATGCCAATGGCAGGGCTTCCAAGCGGGTATGTTGGGGATCATAGTCACCGGCAAAGAGTCCGTAAAGAAGCAACACCCCTAAACCACAGGCCAAAATAATGTGATTGAACAGACGATATTTTGCCTGGCCCTTTTGTATTGTATCTAAGGACCCAGTGTAGAGTTTTGCATAGTTTTGCGGTGGGTAGTTATTTATAACGTAGCCCATTCGGCGCAGGAGTTGTCGCGGATAGACATAAGAAATCAATATGATTTGACAGAGGAAAACTAAGATAAATAATAGGTTAATTGTCATGAGCTGCTCCTTATTTGTTTCGTTCGTTCATTAGATTGGCAAAGGCAATACGAATTTCTGAATCCGTTACCCCAGCATTTCTAAATGAGCTGATGCTTACACTAAGTTGCTGATTGACCCAGGCATTCAAATCAATACTGCAATTTGCTTTAGCATCCGGGTGTACAAAGGTGCCACGATAGCCACGTGTTTGGATCACAGCATCCCGTTCAAGCAGGCGATACGCTTTCGCAACAGTTTTACTGTTCAGCTCAAGATCATTTGCTAGCTGTCTAATTGAAGGTAGAGGATCACCCGGTTTTTTACTGTCGCTGGCGATGGCCTGTTTAATTTGTGCTACCAATTGTGCAAATAACGGAATGGGGTCATCAATGTTAACTATTATTTCCACTATTCAATTGCTCCATATGTACCCTGTGATGTAATGGTACAACTAAATCATGTTTTTACAAGTAACTATGTTGATCTTTTCTTTTGTAATGACTTAAGTAATTGAAATTAAAGTTTTTTTAATTGTTAATTGAAGAGGTGTTAATGCTTAATCTAAAGAAACATAGATATTTCTTCATTTTGTAAATGGGATACAAGGGCTGTAGTAGCTAAATAAAGTTCAACTTTTATCGCACAGATATCTTATATTTCACTGTTCTAGCCACCCAAAAGGCATGGGATAATGGTTTAGAATGCAAAGTCGCCAGACAAGCCAGAATGAATGAGCACCAACCTATAGCAATGGCCTAAACGCTTAAAAAAAACTTGAAAAGCAGGAAGGTAGAGACGAGTAAATCCGCAAACTGGCGAATAAATTAAAATTTAAAAATGGCTGTTATACACGCTAAGAGCGGCTATTAAAACTAGCCGCTCTTTTTAATGTTTGAGATGTGGGCATATTTCCAGCGGGACAATCTAGTTCACGCTAGGCTGCTCTAAAACCCATGATAAGACACAAAGTCTTTATTATCAGCGCGGGTTGAACGCACTTCGTTCGCCGCAAAGTCTTCATCTGGGTAACCCATCGCAATACAAATCATAATTGCTTCGTCATCTGGTATTTGTGCATGTTTGTGTACTACATCGGATTGCATAATTCCTTGGCCGTTAATGACACAACCTAAACCTAGATCCCAAGCGGCTAGCACAATGCCGTAAGCCAATGAGCCCAAACCAAACTGTGTAATGCCTGCAGGCTCGAGGGTTTTGTCGTAAGTTAGAACAAGTGATACGGGTGCGTCAAACTGACGAAAGCCTCTCATCATCCATTCCATACGTTTTTCTTTGTCTTCTCTGGTAATACCCATCACTTCAAATAATTGAATAGCCACGTCAATCTGACGTTGTCTGTGTATACCTTCATAATCTTCTTTATATGGGAAGTCACGAACATTGGGTTTACCCGCCAGCGTTTCCTTAGTGTTACCTTCACGTATTTTATCTAGAACATCACCTGTAACAGCATGGATTTTCCACGTCTGGGTGTTGTAAGACGAAGGCGCCCACTTCGCTGCGTTGATAACCGCATCTACTAGTTCTTTCGATACTGCTTTGTCTTTGAACCCTCTAACACTCTTTCGTGATGCGGCAAATTCTGCAAAATTCATATAAACCTATATTGTTCAAATAGTATACCTAATGAGTATCAATATAACGTAAGCGTCTAATAGGTAAAAATCATGCAAACTTATTATCGGGCTAACGTCTTATTTATTCGGCAATTATCATTAATTTTTAGCAGTAGTGAATGGAACTCACCATTCCCTTAGCAAATATTTATTTTGGGTTTGGTCTTACCGTATGAACTAGATACAATACTGTGCAGATTAGTTTGTTGATCCTATAAGTGATTGAATATGTCCAAAACCATGAATATTGCATTTTTAGTGTTTGTATTGCTGTATATGTTAGGTCTATTTTATGTGGTGGATTTTTTATGGCTGCTTAAAATTATACCCATTGCCATCACGGGAGTTAGCGTTTTTAAAACCCAAGCTAGCTCAAGTCGTTCCGTATTAATTGTGGCGTTAGTGTTCAGCGGTTGTGGCGATTTATTGCTCGCATTTGATGAGTTTATCTTTGGTGTTGCAGCTTTTCTTTTAGCCCAATTAAGTTATGCCTTAATATTTAGGGCTTACTGGCAAAGTATCTCAACTCGTTGGGCAATGAGTGTTGGGTTGTTAATTTATATGGTATTTATGGCGTGGCTATTACTACCTAGTCTAGGTGATTTACAGTTGCCAGTTATGGCCTATTTGTTGGTTATTAGTGCAATGGGTTTATTGGCTGTCCAGTCATCGTTGCCTATACGCTGGGCAGTATTGGGAGCTGTTGTGTTTATTATTTCGGATTCTTTGATTGCTGTTAATAAGTTTATTAGTCCAGTTCCATTTGAGAGCTATTGGATAATGAGTACCTATTATGCGGCGCAATTTATGTTGGTGACTAGTTTGCTTAAATCAGCTAAACCTCAGAGCAAAGCTAGGAAAAATTAATGCAAAAAAAAGCCGCATTAATTGCGGCATTTTTATACTAGGTAGAAAATTAATCTACGTCGCAGTCTACTTTACACTCGCCATAAAGATATAAACTGTGATGGGTCAGTTTCATATTATGACGTTCGGCTACTTCGTCTTGACGTTTTTCGATAACGTCATCTTCAAACTCAATAACTTTACCGCACTTTAAACAAACCAGATGATCATGGTGGTTTTTATGACTTATTTCAAAAACCGACTTACCGCCTTCAAAGTGATGGCGATTTAAAATTCCCGCATCATCAAATTGGTTTAATACCCGGTAAACTGTAGCCAAACCGATATCTTCGTCATGATCAATTAGAATTTTATATACGTCTTCAGCACTGATATGTTGATTTTCAGGGAGTTGTAATATTTCTAGGATTTTTAAGCGAGGGAGAGTGATTTTTAAGCCCGCTTTTTTCAATTCTTTATTTTGATCCATTATCTTACTTACATATAAATGTGTGAGTTCATTATAGGGTACCTAGTTTGATTTAAAAGCTATTTACCTGTTTAGTTTGTAAAAAAGGAGCCGTAGCTCCTTTTATAATTTATCCTAACTCAGCTAAACAAAGCTCATCGTGTATTTGTTTGCACCACGCTTTTACTCTTTGCTCAGTGAGTTCAGGTTGACGGTCTTCGTCGATCCCTAAACCTACAAAGTGGTTTTCGTCGGCCATTCCCTTAGATGCTTCAAAGTCATAACTGTCGGTTGGCCATTGGCCTACTAAAATTGCGCCTTTAGCTTCGACTATGTCTCTTACCATTCCCATAGCATCAAGGAAATATTCTGCGTAATCTTCTTGATCACCACAGCCAAATATTGCCACCAACTTATCTTCAAAATCGATTAGTTCGAGTTCAGGAAAAAAGTCATCCCAATCACATTGTGCTTCACCATAATACCAAGTCGGAATACCGAAAAGTAACAGGTCAAACTCAGCAATATCTTCTTTGCTGCTTTTGGCAATGTCTTTAACATCTATTAGGTTTTTGCCTAATTCTTTCTGGATCATCTTAGCAATATGTTCTGTATTGCCAGTGTCGCTGCCGAAAAATAGCCCCACACTTGCCATTATTACTTGTTCCTCAACTTAGATAAAAATTCAATCTGGTTTCAATTAACGCTAAATCTAGAAATAGCTTAGCCGTCGATAACCAATTGCATGATGCCTTTAAATATAAATCCTGCGGCACCTAAAAACAGAACAAAATACACAACAAGTTTGCCTATAAGTGGCACGTTGTTTTTATTAAGTACATCGTGAACTACATACGCCATTAGTAGAAACAGGCCTATTATCGTTACGTTTAAACCAATTGCTTCGATTTGCTCATAATGGTCACTTAACATGTACTTTGATCATCTCTCTTAAAAATCTGGCGCATATTAACATAGAGTCTTTACTATGAAAATTGCCCTGAGTGTTAGCATGCTTATTTTATCAAAAATGCCGATATTAATTTGCCACATATCTCTGGTTTTTCAGCATGTAACCAATGGCCAGCACGACTTACCATTTTTGACTGGCTATTAGGAAATAACTGGACTACCGCCGGTTTATATTCGGCTAACAAATAATCTGAGTGTTCACCTTTTAAAAACAAAACTGGACCTTCATAAGGATGAACTGACGTTATAGCTGAAGATATTTTTGCGTAATCTTTTTGCAGTAATTCAAGATTAAAACGCCATTTCCAAATATCGTTTTCATTGTACAAGCTTTTTAACAGAAATTGCCGCGTTGAAATGTCTTCTACATATCTTGCTAAGGCAACATCTGCTTCTTTTCGACTGGTAATATCAGCTAAAACAACATTGTTTAATCCTCGAAATACATTCGAGTGGCGCGCGCTGTATTCAACCGGTGCGATATCTAAAACGACCAAGTGATTTATTAGTTCATTTTGATTAAGAGCCAGTTGCATGGCTACTTTACCGCCTAAAGAATGTCCAACTACGCTGAGTTTTGTAATCTTTAGACTGTTGATGAGCGTATGAATTAGTTCTGCATAGTGCTCAAAACTAAAGGATTGAGTTGCAGCGGATTTTCCATGATCAGGTAGATCTATTGATAACACCTGATAAGAATCAGTAAATTGCCTGCGTAATGCAGACAGGTTATCTAAACTTCCAAATAAGCCGTGAATTAACATTAACCAAGGTTTATCTGCTGAGTCAGAGTGTATTTGATAGTTTACTGCGTTCATATAACCTGTATCGATCCCTAAAGAAAAAAAGCAAAAACTAATGAGGTTTCCCTCATTAGTTCAACAAATCTTACATATTAGGGTAGTTTGGCCCACCGGCACCTTCAGGTACAACCCATGTAATATTTTGAGTCGGATCTTTGATGTCACATGTTTTGCAGTGCACGCAGTTTTGTCCATTTATCTGTAGTTGTTTTTCACCTTGTTCTGTTTCAATAATTTCATAAACACCCGCTGGGCAGTATCGTTGCGCGGGTTCATCATACTTCGCCAAGTTAACCGTGATAGGAACTGTCTTGTCTTTTAGCTTTAAATGACAAGGTTGTTCTTCTTCATGGTTAGTATTGGATAAAAACACAGAAGATAATTTGTCAAAACTTAAAACACCGTCGGGTTTAGGATAGTCAATTTTAACGCAGTCGTCTGAGCTCTTAAGTAACAGATGATCTGCAACCTCATCTCTGAAATTAAAGGGTAAGTTACCTTTGAACCAGTTTTGTTCTAGCGTGTTGTAAGCACCGCCCATAAAGGTGCCGAATTTATGCAGGGCAGGGCCGAAGTTACGTGATCTGAATAATTCATCGTACAACCAAGAATCTTTAAATTTCTGAGTGTAACTAACTAATTCTTGTGACGGAGCCGCATCAGCATTACTTAACACTTCCATTAGTGTTTCTGCAGCAAGTAGCCCAGATTTCATCGCTGTGTGATTACCTTTGATTTTAGCAAAGTTTAAGGTACCGGCATCACAACCCACTAATAGACCACCAGGAAAGGTCATTTTAGGTAAAGAGTTAAAACCACCTTTGGCGATTGCTCTTGCGCCATAAGATACTCGTTTACCACCTTCGAGATACTGTTTGAAAACAGGGTGATGTTTCAGTCGTTGGAATTCATCAAATGGACTTAGATGAGTATTGCTATAGTTCAGGTCTAATATTAGCCCTACTAAAACTTGGTTGTTTTCTGCATGGTAAAGGTAAGAGCCACCTGTGGCGTCTGTGATTGGCCATCCTGCGGTATGTACTACTAGGCCTTCTTGATGTTTGGCAGGATCAATATCCCAAATTTCTTTGAAACCAATGCCGTAATGTTGCGGAGATTGACCTTTATCTAACTCAAACTTTTCAATTAGCTGTTTACCTAGATGCCCACGGCAACCTTCTGCAAACACAGTATATTTAGCTTTTAATTCCATACCAGGCATAAACGAATCTTTAGGTTGGCCTTGTTCATCAAGACCCATATCGCCAGTTATAACACCACCGACACTGCCGTCTTCGTTGTATAAAACGTCTGATGCAGCAAAACCTGGGAAGATCTCAACACCAAGTGCTTCAGCCTGTTCAGCTAACCAGCGGCATACATTACCCATACTAACAATGTAGTTACCATGGTTGTGCATAGTCTTTGGGGTCATGAAACTAGGGATTTTACTGCCTTTGTTTTCATTGTTAAGCCAATAAATGTCGTCCCCAGTGACTGGTGTATTAAGTGGTGCGCCTTTTTCTTTCCAATCTGGGAATAGCTCATCCAATGCGCGAGTTTCAAAGACTGCGCCTGACAAAATGTGTGCGCCAACTTCAGAGCCTTTTTCAACAACACAAACCATTAACTCTTGGTTTTTTTCCTGAGCAATTTGCATCAACCGGCACGCAGTTGACAGACCAGCAGGGCCAGCACCGACTACTACTACATCAAACTCCATCGATTCTCGTTCCACTTGTTTGTCCTCTTTTTAGATTTAACTATTCATAAAAATGTACTTAACTATTCACATAAAAAATAGTTGCGAACCTTATTCATAACCATATTTTAGTCGGCGAATGTCTGTTTTTACATCAGATTAAGCGTTTAATTGTACAAAAACTAATAACACTAGTAACTAGCTTTGGGATATATAAATACTTCGATTAGTCACAAATTATTCATATTAAACAATGAGTTAATTTGTTCTTTAGACTGAAATAATAATATTCCAAAACTCAATATATGACATATACTATGACATATATTTCTGTTTAAAAGTGCTGACACTAACAACAGACTACAATTTGACATCTAAGTTGACGGTAACGTCAACACAAAGTAAATTGTTGCCAACCAGATTTGAGTCGCCAATTGACTTACTTTTTAAACTTGATACCTGATAGTAGGGGTGAAAATGAAAATACTCGTGCCGGTAAAACGCGCCATTGATTACAACGTAAAGGTCAGGGTTAAACCAGACAACAGCGCTGTTGATTTAACTAACGCCAAAATGTCGATCAACCCATTTTGTGAAATAGCTGTAGAAGAAGCGGTACGCCTCAAAGAAAAAGGCATAGCGACTGAAATCGTAGTTGTTTCTATTGGTAATAAGAGTTGCCAAGAACAAATTCGTACCTCGCTTGCACTAGGAGCTGATCGCGGAATTCAAATTGATACTGAGTTGAGTCTTGATTCATTGCAAATTGCCAAATTATTACAGAAAGTGGTTGAGCAAGAAGCACCTGACTTGGTCATTCTCGGTAAACAGTCTATTGATTCAGACAATAATCAGACAGGACAAATGCTAGCTGCACTTACAGGTATGCCACAAGGCACGTTCGCTTCTGAAGTATTAGTTGATGCTAGTAAGGTCAAAGTCACCCGTGAAATTGACGGTGGTTTACAAACCATCGAGCTGTCTTTACCAGCGGTTTTGACAACTGATTTAAGACTTAACGAACCACGTTATGCGTCTTTACCTAATATTATGAAAGCTAAGCGTAAACCCTTAGAAGTTAAGCCTGCTGCTGAATATGGTGTAGAACTAACGTCTGGTGTGAAAGTGTTAAAAGTTGAGCCGCCAGCCCAACGTTCAGGTGGAATTAAGGTGGCAGATGTCGCTGAATTGGTCGACAAATTAAGAAATGAAGCGAAGGTGATCTAATGGCTATTTTAGTATACGCGGAACATGACAACGAACAGCTTAAAACTGAGACTCACAAGCTCATGCACGCAGCATCACAACTAGGTGGAGAAATTCATTTGTTAGTTGCTGGGTCTGGTTGCGCTGCGGTTGCGGAACAAGCAGCTAAAATCGATGGTGTGAGTAAAGTGTTATTGGCTGACAATGCTGAATATGCGCAACAAATGGCAGAAAACATTGCTGAATTAGTAGCAGAACTGGGTAAAGAAGCCAGCCATATATTGGTGGCTGCAACGACTACTGGCAAAAACTTTATGCCAAGAGTGGCGGCCTTATTAGATGTCGCGCAAATTTCTGACATTATTAAAGTTGAAAGCGCCGATACATTTGTTCGTCCTATCTACGCGGGTAACGCAATTGCTACTGTTCAATCGTCTGACAAGATTAAAGTCATTACGGTTAGAACTGCTGCATTTGATGCTGCTGCTGAAGGCAACTCAGCTCCAGTTGAGGCTTGCTCTGTAGTAAAATCATTAGATAAATCAGCGTTTGTTTCAGCAGAATTAACTGAGTCTGAAAGACCAGAGCTAACCGCTGCAGATATTATTATTTCTGGTGGTCGTGGTATGCAGAATGGCGAAAACTTCAAGTTACTTGATGGTATAGCTGACAAACTTGGTGCAGCCATGGGCGCGTCAAGAGCGGCAGTCGATGCGGGATTTGTTCCAAACGATATGCAAGTAGGGCAAACAGGTAAAATTGTTGCACCTAACTTATATATTGCAGTGGGCATTTCTGGCGCAATCCAACATTTAGCCGGAATGAAAGACTCTAAAGTTATCGTTGCCATCAATAAAGACGAAGAAGCGCCAATATTCCAAATTGCAGATTATGGCCTAGTGGGTGATTTGTTTGATGTATTACCGGAGCTAGAAGCCGCTTTATAATACACTTTTTATGGTTCAGCTTTATAAAGCCATGGCACTTATGTCATGGCTTTTTTGTATTTAGCGCTAAAGTTGTTATGCTTTTAAATCTTTAAACCTGCACCACTGAGTTATCAGCAATAGAGACGGGTGAAGGGACATAGGCATCTGCCTCCCAATCATTTTCCCATATTTTGTCATCAAGCAAATATCTAAACTGGTACTGTGAATCTTTGGCTAAATTAATAGTAGTAGTAAAATCACCGTTTTTTAGTTTCTTCATCGGTGATGTCGTCATATCCCACTCATTAAAGTCTCCCACTAAACGCGCCGAACCGGCAGCGTGAGCTTGGTTTTTGGGCAGCTTAAAAGTGACCTTGCACACTGCTTTAGATTTCAAATATTGCTTTTTAAACGCCATTGTATTTCTCCTGTTTACCTTAAGTATAAAATTATATTGTTGTATCGAAACTCTGTTTAACAAACACCTAAATGCGCAAAAGTTGGGCAACGAAGTTACTTTTTGGTGCGATTTTTAAGAAACTTTAAAAACATTAAGAAAATATAGTATCTTACTGATAATAATGGGTTTTATAATCTTGCTCTACTAACATAAGTATCTGTGTGACCAGATTACTGGTTGATTATTACATTTAGGTTTCATTACTTTTAATTTAGTGCAAAAAACATGCAAGATGTTATTCAAGGCGTGACTTAGTAACGTCGCCACTAGACCTACCGCTTAAATTTCTTTGAATACTGGCTGGGAGACAGCCCAGTGTGTTTTTTAAATAGTCGCGTAAAAGAACTAAGGTCATCATAACCCACGTGACTAACTATTCGTTCAATACTATCATGAGTAGTTTCAAGCTGTTTCTTTGCCGCTTCAATGCGTAAGGTCTGCAAATATTCCAATGGATTCTGTTCAGTGGCTTTTTTGAATCTACGATTAAATGTTCTTAGGGTCAGGTTAACCAATAAAGGTAAATCACTTACCGCGATTCTTTTAGTGTAGTGCGCTTCTAACCATTCTTGAACAATTAATATGTCGGGGTCTTGATGATATTTTTTGGTCAGAATATTGGCATAGGCAACTTGTTCTCCCCGATAAATATCGATCACATGTGCTTTAGCGGTCGTGGTTGCTACATCATGTCCACAATAACGTTCAATTAGTAACAACGCTAAATCGAACCATGCCATCCCACCTCCAGAACAGTAGATATTTTGTGCAGAAGTGATCATTTTTTCAGCGCAAAGATTAACTTGTGGATAACGGGATCTAAATAGACTTGCATAGCCCCAATGAGTGGTCGCCTCTTTACCATCTAATATTCCGGCTTCCGCTAACAGAAAAGCACCACTGCAGTTGCTGGCAATATCAGATCGATTAGCGAAGTGTTTTTTAATATGTGCCAACAAAGGGCGATTGTTTTTAATCACGCTACCCAACTCTCCGCCTATAGTTGGAATAAGCAGTAAGTCAGTATGATCAACATCTTCAATGGCAATATGACTATTAATAACAAGTTGATTGATACAGCGCACGGGACGTTTTTTAATCGAAGCAATTTGTACTTCGAAAAAAGGAGAGGGCTGCTGACCTTGCATGCGTTGCCAGGTGACTCCTGCCAAAGCAAATAGATCCAGTGCTCCTGTAATGGCACTAGCATAGGCCTGATCAAAGCCAAGAATGGTTACTTTAAACATAAGAAATAACTGCAATGATTAGTCATAAATAACAACTCGTTATATGTGTCGTAAATGACCATTAATATGTCATATATGACAGTTATAGCGAAGGGATAATTTTGCCAATCTACGCCTATCATTTTGAACAATTACAGTTTTTTCTGTAATCACTGGTTAAGGTTAGAAAATATGAGCAATGAACTGGTCAAACGTAAAGAACTAGCGTTTCAACTTTATGAATTATTAGATACAGAAAACTTATGCGAGCGAGAAAGGTTTGTTGAACATAATCGCGAAACTTTTGACGCTGTTATGGATATTGCTAACAAAATAGCCACCGAAAAATTTGCCACTCACAATGCCAAAGGTGACGCGAATGAACCCACCTTTGACGGTCAAAAAGTGACGATGATCCCTGAAGTTAAGGAAGCATTTGATGCTTATGTTGAATCAGGCCTAATTGCAGGGCGATTTGATTTCGATGAAGGTGGCATGCAATTACCTGAAACTATTATGACTGCTTGTGCTGGCTATTTTATGGCAGCGAATCCTTCAAGTACCGGTTACCCATTTTTAACCATTGCAGCGGCAAACGTCATCCGTAATTTTGCATCTCAGCAGTTAAAAGACGCTTTTATGCCAAAAATGTTAACTGGTGAATTTACCGGCACAATGGCATTGACTGAGCCTCACGCTGGTTCGTCGTTAGCTGATATTCATACCACTGCAATTAAACATGAAGACGGTAACTATCGACTAAAAGGTAATAAGATTTATATATCTGCTGGTGATCATGAATTATCTGACAATATCGTGCATTTAGTATTGGCCAAAATTCAAGGGGCCCCAGCCGGTGTAAAAGGTATTTCATTATTTGTGGTGCCTAAATTTCGTCTCGATGAAAATGGAAACCCAGCACAGCGAAATGACGTGGCTTTGGCAGGGCTTATTCACAAGATGGGGTACAGAGGGACAACTTCAACTGCGTTGAGTTTTGGCGAAAACCAAGACTGTCATGGTTATTTAATTGGAGAAGAACATCAAGGCTTGCGTTACATGTTCTTGATGATGAATGAAGCGCGTTTAGGGGTGGGTTTTGGTGCTGCAATGATTGGGTATAGCGGATATCAATACTCATTAGAATATGCCAAAGAACGCACCCAAGGCCGTGTTGCACCTAATAATAAACCTACAGACAATCCAGCGACTATTATTCAACATGGCGATGTCAAACGTATGCTTTTGGCACAAAAAGCCTATGTAGAAGGTGCGATGGCGTTATGCTTTTATGCAGCGCGTTTAGTTGATGATTCGCACACACTCACGTCTGATGATGAAAAACGACAAGCCTCTGAACTATTAGATCTGTTAACACCTATTGTCAAAGCTTGGCCTTCAGAGTTTGGACCTAAGGCCAATGATTTAGCAATCCAAGTGTTAGGTGGCGCAGGTTATACCCGTGAATACCCTGTTGAACAGTGTTGGCGTGACAATAGACTTAACCCAATTCACGAAGGCACCAATGGCATTCAAGCGTTAGATTTGCTAACTCGTAAATTATGGCAGGGGAATGGTTCAGGGTTAAAGTTATTACAACAAAGAATGCAAGACGACTTCAGTAAAATCACTGGGACCCAAAGCCAGCAGTTGATTGCAGCTTTGTTGCCTTATTTGCAACAAATGCAGTCATTGTTACCTTTACTTGGCCAACATTTAAAGTCTGAAAAGCAGCCGACCTTGTTAGCCAATGCCACTTGTTTCATGAATATATTTGGTCAAATCGTGATGAGCTGGATGTGGATCCGACAAGCAAATGTGGCGGAAAAAGCACTCAATAAGACCGACTTAACTGGCGAAGAAAAAGCATTCTATTTAGGTAAAGTTCAAGCCGCCAAATATTTTGTACGCTGGGAATTACCACTTGTGCAAAGAGATATTTCGTTGATAAATGATATGGATGACAGTTGCAGTGAAATGCAGGCTGAATGGTTTTAATTGATTGGTAAACACCACGTTATAAAATATTAATAGAGAATCATTATGAAAAATAAACAGTTTTTATTGGCATCTCGACCCGTAGGAAAGCCCACAAAAGAAAACTGGGATTTCGTTGAAAACGAAGTGCCTGAATTAGGCGACAATCAAATATTGGTTGAAGTGGAATATATCTCCTTAGATCCGGCCATGCGTGGTTGGATGAACGAAGGTAAGTCTTACATCGAACCTGTGCAAATTGGTGCGGTAATGCGCGCCGGTACAGTGGGTAAAGTGCTTAAGTCTACCAGTAGTCAGTTTGTAGAAGGTGATTACGTATATGGGCACTGTGGGGTTCAGAAGTATGCTGTGGTAGGTACTGAGGGCATACATAAAATAGATCCAAGTCTAGCGCCTTTAGAGCGTTACTTAGGTGTGTTGGGAATGCCCGGTATGACTGCTTATTTTGGTTTGCTGGATACAGGTTTACCAAAAGAGGGAGAAACCGTTGTGGTATCTGGTGCGGCAGGTGCAGTAGGCTCAGTGGTAGGACAAATCGCCAAAATAAAGGGGTGCCGAGTCGTGGGTATTGCTGGCGGAGCTGATAAATGTGCCTACCTAGTAAATGAATTAGGTTTTGATGCGGCTGTTGATTATAGAAATGAAAACGTAAAAAAGGCGTTACGAGCTGCATGTCCAAAAGGAATCGACGTATATTTTGACAATGTTGGTGGTGAGATACTTGACGATGTATTAACTCAAATCCGCATGAAAGCACGCATAGTAATTTGTGGTGCTATCAGTCAATACAACAATACAACCCCAGTAAAAGGTCCATCCAATTACCTGACTTTACTGGTAAATCGCGCCAGAATGGAAGGCATAGTAGTGTTTGATAATGTCGCTAATTATTCTAAAGCTGCCGCTGAAATGGCCGGTTGGATAGCCGAAGGAAAATTAATAGCAAAAGAACATGTGGTTAAGGGCATTGAACACTTCCCAGAGACATTACTAATGTTATTCAACGGTGAAAACATGGGTAAATTGGTACTAAAAGTAGAAACAAATTAATAATAGTGGGCATTGATCTATTTACACAGTGAGAAAAATTTTATGAAAAAAGATATTTTTGATTTAACCGGTAGAGTGGCGTTAGTTACTGGGGCAAGCCGAGGTATTGGTGAATCTATCGCAAGACTACTGGCTGCTTATGGTGCACGAGTAATCGTTTCTAGTCGCAAGATTGATGGTTGTGAAGCTGTTGCACAAAGCATTCGTGACGATGGTGGAGATGCAGTAGCTATGGCCTGTCATGTGGGTGAAATGGCGCAGATTCAAAATATTTTTGAACAGGTCAACGAAAAATATGGGCGTTTAGATATTTTAGTTAATAATGCCGCAGCTAATCCTTATTTTGGCAATATCCTAGACACAGACTTAGCTGCCTATGACAAAACTGTTGATGTGAATATTCGTGGATATTTCTTTATGTCGACTACAGCCGGCAAAATGATGAAGGAGCAGGGTGGTGGTGTAATTCTTAATACCGCATCGGTAAACGGTATATCACCAGGTATGGGACAAGGTATTTATTCTATTACTAAAGCTGCAGTCATCAGTATGACCAAGTCGTTTGCCAAGGAGTGTGGTGGGTTTAACATTAGAGTTAACGCTTTGTTGCCGGGTTTAACTGAGACAAAATTTGCCTCAGCACTTACCGGAAACGACAAAATTCTTAAAACAGCGTTAAGGCAAATACCTTTAGGAAGAACGGCTCAGCCAGATGAAATGGCCGGCACTGTTTTGTATCTCGTTTCCGATGCTTCAAGTTACACTACAGGTACTACTGTAGTGGTTGATGGTGGGTTTTTAAGTTAAATTTTACCCGTGAAATTATTTGTTTGAACGGCAACTACTAAGTTGTCGTTTTTATTTTTGCTTATCCCCATGATTACTGGCACTAAAGATAAAATTGAATAGAAGTTCATAATGAGGAATCTTTGAGTGTAAATAATGAATGACGAACACTCATAGGGGTTATACGGGGATTTGTATTTTTGTTTTGCCAGTCGCCCCTCAAATGCGTTTAAATAGCGTTGGGATATAACTCAATATTGTCAAAGGCTTACTGAATGTTCAAACTGAATAAAAAAGGCTTTTTATTAGCCACTGCTACCTCTTTTCTTTTTGCCTGTTCGGCAACCCAGACTACAGATTCAATCGTTATAAAAGCTGATGCGATACAACCGAAAATTATCAAGTCTGATAAGTCAATTGGCACTGACCCTCAATCAAAGTTATTAACTTTAGAACAAATCATGGGTGATCCAGATTGGATAGGTCGTCAACCTAGCTCTGCGTATTGGGCTGATGATAGTCAAAGTATTTATTACCAGCAAAAACAGCAAGCGTCACCCTTATCAGACTTATGGGAAAAACCACTAAGCGCAAAGGGCAATGGTACTAAGGTTGGGTTGACACAGTTACATATACACGATTATAAAAATCGAGTGTTTAATCAAGATAGGGATACTGCTGCTTGGGTATTTGAAGGTAATATATTTGTCAAAAACCTCTCCGAAAATACGTTAAAACAACTGACAAAAGATAATAGGCAACCACACAACTTAGTCTTTCTAAATGATGGACGTTTAAGTTTTCAAAGTGGTAACGCTCTTTACGCTCTTCACCCAGAACATGGCTTATATGAACAACTAGTCTCATGGAAGTTTGCTGATGAACCTACAGCCGTAGAAGAACCAGAAGACTATATTGCCGAACAGCAGCAACAATTAATTGAAGTGGTTGCATTAAAACGTCAACACAAAGAATTAGGTTTTGAGAAAAAGAAACAACTTGGGCAAAAAAACCTTAGCTTAGCGCCAGCTGAATTCTATTTTTCAGAAGGAAACGAGACCGCTAAAGCCAGTTTGTCGCCTAATGGCAAATGGCTAGTATTGGTAGAACAAGAAGAATCTACTTGGCGGGATGATGGTGACATTATGCCCAACTATATTAATGATGATGGAAGAATAGCTGCTGACAAGGTGCGTCGTAGAGTTGCTGACTCTAAACCTGGCCAACAGAGTATTTGGTTGCTCAATTTACAAGATAGAACCAAACGTAAACTCAGTTATAAAAGTTTGCCTGGGTATAACGAAGATGTATTGGAAGCAGTGAAAAGAGAGAATGCGAACGCCAAGGGAGAAACCTATGCTGCTAACCGTTTACCTAGAGATATTAACCTAATACAAGACTGGTATTGGACGCAAGGTGCGGTACAATGGCATAACAACGGCGAAAATGTCGCGGTCATGTTGGAAGCATGGGACAACAAAGACAGGTGGCTAGCGACGATTAATACCGAGAGCGGCACGTTAGTTAATCAACACCGCTTACATGATGATGCTTGGATTAATTATAAATTTAACAGTTTTGGCTGGTTAAATAATAGTGCTGAATTGTACTATTTGTCAGAGGAAACAGGTTATTCACAACTTTATGTTAAACCGTTAAATGGTCAGGCGAGGGCTGTTACTAACGGACGTTTTGAGGTCGACTCGTTGACCTTAACTTTCGACGATAAATTTATGTATTTTAAGGCAAATAAAAAACACCCAGGCATATACGAGATATACCGAGTTGCCTTAGCTGATTATACATTAGAAGCACTTACCACGTTAAATGGCATGACAGATTATCAATTAAGCCCTGATGAAAAATCATTATTGTTAACCCATTCAAGCCTAGTTCGTCCGCCAGAGTTATATTTGCAGTCAGTTGCAAATCAATCCGTTACCCAGCTCACCCATACAACTAGTCAGGCATTTTTAGACATGGAATGGCTTGCTCCTGATATTGTTCCAGTAAACTCTTCGCACACTGACCAACCTATCTATTCACGTGTTTATACACCTCGAAATATGCAACCAGGTTTAAAGGCTAAGGCTGTTGTGTTTAACCACGGCGCGGGTTATTTGCAAAACTCTCATCTTGGTTGGTCAGGTTACTTCAGAGAGTTTATGTTTCACAACTTGTTAGTGCAAAAAGGATACGTGGTACTAGATATGGATTATCGCGCATCGGCAGGGTATGGCAGAGATTGGCGTACCGCTATTTATCGACAAATGGGCACTCCTGAAATTGAAGACCTAAGAGATGGGATTGATTGGTTAGTTGAGAATGTGAATGTTGATCGCCAAAGGGTAGGTACATATGGTGGTTCTTATGGTGGTTTTATGACTTTTATGGCGCTGTTTAATGCACCTGATTTATTCCAAGCAGGGGCAGCATTAAGACCTGTTAGCGATTGGGCACACTACAATCATGGATATACTTCTAACATACTCAATACTCCTGATGTGGATCCTATTGCCTATGAAAGGAGCTCTCCAATTTACTTCGCCGAAGGATTAGAAAAGCCATTGCTTATCAACGCGCCAATGATAGACAGTAATGTTTTCTTTGTAGATGTAGTGAGATTAGTTCAGCGTTTAATTGAATTAGAAAAGGAAGATTTCGAAACGGCAATCTACCCAGTTGAATCACACGGCTTTGTACAACCAAGTTCATGGTTAGACGAGTACCGTAGAATTTATAAGTTGTTTGAAACTAATTTATAGATTTTGTATGTGTTGCGAGTAAAACAGCGGTTTTACTCGCAATGATTAGGGCATTGATTTGAATAGTTATATTTTTTGCCTATTGTTATGAATTTTATCTGCGACAAAATAAAACAAAATTATAATGCTACCTGTTATTGTGCCAAACAAATGGGCATCAATCGCTACATTAGCTTCGATTAATTGCGCAACATTTTCACTAGCGCCATATATTTGTTCATGACCTACTTTTAGCCAAACTCCCAGTAACATTATCCAACCGCTTTTAAATTTATTCTGAATATCAAAATAGGCGCCAATAATAAACAAGCCATGTAGTACCCCTGACAAACCTACATACCAAATCATTTGAGGCGCAAACAAAAACAGGCCACACGATGTACCCAA
The DNA here is from genome assembly GCF_913020055.1 of uncultured Paraglaciecola sp. Lineage (GTDB taxonomy): Bacteria > Pseudomonadota > Gammaproteobacteria > Enterobacterales > Alteromonadaceae > Paraglaciecola. The sequence goes on from NZ_CAJWCF010000004.1 coordinate 50,299, forward strand.
ACACAAAGTGAAAAATAGAGTTACATAACGTTTTGTTTGGTAATACTGACCATGTAAAGCCCACAGTAAGGTTAAACCAACTATATTTAATACTAAATGCATACTATTAGTGTGTAGAAAATGCCCTGTTAACAGTCGCCACAATTGCAAGTTATTCAGTTGATGTCTGTCATACGCCAGAAAGTCACTACTCATAGGCTCTATTAAGGCCATAATAATACTAATAATGACTATTAACAGAGGGGCTAGACTGTATTTTATTTGAGTGGGTAGATTAAACATATAGTTATTATGGTTACTTTGTATACCTATAGTAACTAATTTCCATTCGATAAGTTAGAGCCGGTTAATTTTGAACAATATAAAAATATTGTCATTAAACAACGATAACTATTTGCAAATACAGTCATGCATCGTTAGTGTTCGAGCCTATTTATTGTTGTTGGGAAAATATGTGCGTTTTATAAAAATTTCATTTGTTTTTTGTATCGTTTTATTGATTAGTTTGCCATTACAGGGCAAACAAAAACGAGAAGACCGAGAGCCAGAAGCGGCAACAGGTTTACAACAAAAAAGCGCATTTCAAGCAAAAGACTTTATGGTAGTGGCTGCTAATCCATACGCGTCTTGGGCGGGTAAAAATATATTAGTTAATGGTGGTAATGCAATTGATGCCGCAATTGCGGTACAGGCTATGCTAACGTTAGTAGAACCCCAGTCTTCAGGTATAGGTGGTGGTGCGTTTATTCTTTATTGGGATAACAAAGCCAAAAAATTACATACTTATGACGGTCGAGAAACAGCTCCCTCCAAAGCAAAAATTGATTTGTTTTTGGATGATGGAAAACCCGTTAAATGGATTGATGCAGTTGTAGGAGGTAAATCCATAGGTGTACCTGGGGTGCTAAAAGCACTTGATATGGCACATAAAGAATTTGGCACCTTAGATTGGTCAACACTGTTTACTGATACCATTTCCCTAGCGAAAAATGGTTTTACCGTTTCAAATCGTCTCGCTTCTTTATTAGAGCGCAAAATTCATCCCGGCCTTAACCAATTTAGAACGTCCTCTATTTATTTTTACCCTGGTGGCAAACCTCTCACTGAAGGTTCTGTTAAAAAGAACGCTGCGTTAGCTCGCACTTTAACTACCATAGCTAAAGATGGTGCTGAGAGTTTTTACAACGGTAAACTTGCTGAGAATATTGCAGGCGCAGCACAGTTTTCAATTATTAATCCAGGCTTGTTAACTTCGCAAGACATAGCAGAGTATAAAGCCGTTAAACGGTCACCCGTTTGCGGCAGTTATCGCACTTATCAGATATGCGGTATGGCGCCACCAAGCTCAGGTGGTATTAATGTATTACAGATATTACGCACTTTAGAGCCTTTTAATATGGGCCAATATCCAATTGACTCTATTCAAACCGTTCACTTATTTACCCAAGCTTCTAGGTTGGCTTATGCTGATAGAGAGATGTACATTGCTGATAGCGACTTCAGTCGAATTCCTTTCAGTGCGTTGTTAAGTAAACGTTATTTGGCAGAACGCTCAAGGAAAATTAGCTTAGATAAAGACATAGGTAAAACTTTGGCAGGTAAACCTTTTCTTATCTCCAATTTTTCTAAAGGTCAAACCCTTGAACAGCCCAATACTAGCCATATCAGTATTGTCGATAAAGAGGGCAATGCAGTTTCTATGACAACCAGTATTGAGTTCGCCTTTGGCTCAGGGGTGATGGTGGATGGATTCTTATTAAATAATCAGCTTACTGATTTTTCATTTAATCCTTATAGATATAATGATGCAGTGCTTAATAGGGTTGAACCTAAAAAACGCCCCCGAAGTGCGATGAGTCCTACCATGGTTTTCGATGAAACCGGTCAACTGATTCTTGCCATAGGTTCACCAGGAGGAAGTCGTATTGTGAGTTACGTCGCACAGACTATTATGGGTGTTCTTGATTGGGGGTTAGATATACAACAAGCCATCAATTTACCTAAAGTGACTAATAGGAATGACTATACAGCGTTAGAAAAAGGTACTGAAGTTGAAGGCTTAAAACCAGTTCTTGAAAAAATGGGGCACAAAGTCCAAATTAGAGATTTAAACAGCGGTTTACATGGCATCCAAATAATCGACGGAGTACTGATTGGCGGTGCAGATCCTAGGCGTGAAGGTGTTGCAGTAGGGTTATAGGCTGGAAGCCTATTCCACACTCACTTCATCAACCTTCCAATCTTTGTCTACTTTTATCAATTCCACTAAACGCATGTCTTTAATAATATCACCATCTAATTCTCCCTCAAAAAACAATGATATTTTGGCGTCTTTAGCGAATTCATTTCGGCCAGCACTGCGTGTGCTGGGTTGAATTTTGACCTTATCGAATCGCATATTTAACACGTGTTTTTGTACGCCTTTGTTAGTGTGATATGAACGCATTAATCGCTCCATTTTTGGCGTGCTTAATTTAATGGCTCCTTCTAAATTTTTACTGTGATAAATATGTTCGAAAAACTCAATGGCTGCGAATTCAGGAATATCACTATCTAACATTCCGAATTTCCCTCCGCCTTTTTTTACTGGGGCTTCTTCACATGCGATGAAAAAAAGAGAAAATATTAAGATAAAGCTGATATTTTTTAGCATGTTAGATTCCATAAATTATATTTAAGCTTATTTTTATAGTTTCATCTTATCCTGTTTTTTGATAGACCAAAAGAAAAGGGAGGCTAGTGCCTCCCTTTTAATAAAAAAAGATGTAAACAAAGTTTACAATATTATCAATTTATACGGTTATTGAATATTTTCTGAATCAGAAAACTCACCGGCAAACAAAGGACTACTCAAATAACGCTCAGATGCGCTGGCTAAGATAACCACTATGATTTTGTTGGCATTCTCTGGCTTTTCTGCCCAACGTTTGGCTGCAACTACAGCGGCACCTGAAGAAATGCCGGCTAAAATGCCTTCTTCCTTCATTAGACGATGGGTCATTGCCATACATTCTTCATTACTGACTTGCTCAACAGCATCAACAGTGTCTAGGTCTAGGTTGCCAGGGATAAAACCAGCGCCTATTCCCTGAATTTTGTGAGGACCAGGAGTAAGTGCTTCACCTGCTTTGGCTTGAGTGATGACTGGAGAATCAGTGGGCTCAACTGCCACAGTAGTGATAGCTTTGCCTTGGGTATTCTTGATATAACGGCTTACACCAGAAATGGTTCCGCCAGTTCCAACACCAGCAACAAAAATATCTATTTTACCGTCTGTATCATTCCAAATCTCTGGGCCAGTGGTTTTTTCATGAATTTCAGGGTTGGCTGGATTTTCAAATTGATGCATAGGAATATACTTTGAAGGATCGGATGCTACAATTTCATTTGCAGCAGCAATCGCTCCTTTCATTCCTTTAGGCGCTTCTGTTAAGACTAAATTTGCGCCCATGGCTTTAAGTAACTTACGACGCTCTAAGCTCATTGAGCTAGGCATGGTTAAGGTGATCTTATACCCTCTAGATGCTGCTACAAATGCTAACGCGATCCCGGTATTTCCACTTGTTGCTTCCACTATTTCGTTACCTGGTTTAAGTAAGCCTTTTTTCTCGGCATCCCAAATCATGTTTGCGCCTATACGGCACTTAACACTGAAGCTTGGATTTCTGGATTCAATTTTTGCGTAAACGTTGCCACCGGTAACTCGATTGAGTTTAACCAAAGGTGTTTTACCAATAGCGAGTGAATTGTCGTCGTATACTTGCATAGTTATTTCCTTGCTTAATATTTTTATTTTTAACAGTGTAACCTTAATTGGTACACCGTCTATCAGTAATTGTAGCGCCTATTTTCTTAATATTTATCAAACAACAACTGGCCCTATAAATATTATTGATACATATAGCCTATAAAACTGTTTTATCATAATGACATTCATAACTATAGGTAAGGGTAGAAGGCTTTATTTAAAGAGCTTTTTCGCTATATCTTATGGTTAATTTTTTGTTAATGATTTTTGAGGTTTTAAATGGCGTTTAATGGAACAGAAAAATATATTGCTAGCCGCGAGTTACAACTTGCTGTTAACGCGGCTATCACGTTAGAAAAACCGTTATTAATTAAGGGGGAGCCGGGCACGGGTAAAACCATGTTGGCTGAAGAATTGGCAAAAAGTTTAGATGCCAATCTAATCCAGTGGCATATTAAATCTACAACAAAAGCCCAGCAAGGTTTATATGAATACGATGCTGTTTCTCGTCTGCGTGACTCGCAGCTAGGTGATGAAAAGGTCCATGATATTGGCAATTACATTGTTAAAGGTAAGTTGTGGCAGGCATTTGATGCAGAAAAACGCACCATATTATTGATTGATGAAATAGACAAAGCCGATATTGAGTTTCCAAATGATCTGTTGTTAGAGCTGGATAAAATGGAATTTTTTGTTTATGAAACACAACAGGTTATCAAAGCCAAACGACGTCCAATTGTAATCATTACATCGAACAATGAAAAAGAATTACCTGACGCATTCTTACGACGTTGTTTTTTCCATTATATTCAGTTTCCTGATGCCCAAGAGATGCGTCAAATTGTGGATGTACACTTTCCGGAAATTAAGAAAATACTTCTTAACCAAGCGTTACAATCATTTTTCGATCTACGTGATGTACCTGGTTTGCGTAAAAAACCTTCTACATCAGAATTGCTAGATTGGTTAAAATTATTAGTGGCTGAAGACATTCCAGCTGAAGCATTACAAAACAAAGACGGCAAACAAAGTATTCCACCTTTATATGGCGCTTTGTTGAAGAATGAACAAGATATCCACTTGTTCGAAAAATTGGTCTTTATGGCGCGCCGTTAATGTTAATTGATTTCTTTTTTAAACTCAGAGAATACAAACTGTCAGTGAGTCTAAGAGAGCTTCTCGACTTACTTAAGGCACTTGAAAAAGGTGTGATATTTGCCAGTGTTGATGATTTTTATATATTAGCCAAACTGGTAATGGTTAAGGATGAGAGTCAGTACGATAAGTTTGATAGGGCGTTTGCAGATTATTTTGAAGGTGTGCAAAGCATTGATCTTTTTGGTAAAGATATCCCTGAAGAATGGTTGAAAAATGCATTGGAACGACATTTTAGTGAAGAAGAAAAGGCACAAATTAAAGCTTTGGGTGGCCTTGAAGAACTGATGAAAACCCTCAAAGAACGTTTGGCTGAACAAGAAAAACGTCATCAAGGTGGTAATAAATGGATTGGTACGGGAGGCACATCACCCTTTGGTGCTAACGGTTACAATCCTCAAGGCGTGCGTATAGGCCAAGAAGGAAATAGGAATTTTTCAGCTGCTAAAGTGTGGGATAAAAGAGAGTTTAAGAACCTAGCCGGTGATGTTGAATTAGGCACCCGTAATATAAAAGTAGCCCTGAGAAAACTGCGTAAATTTGCCCGTACAGGAGCAACTGAAGAACTCGACATCCCAACTACTATAGGCTCTACCGCTAAGAACGCTGGGTTACTTGATATTCATATGGTGCAAGAGCGACACAACGCGGTAAAAGTATTGATGTTTTTTGATGTAGGTGGCTCAATGGACGCACACATTAAAGAGTGTGAAGAATTGTTTTCTGCGGTACATACTGAATTTAAATATCTTGAATATTTCTATTTTCATAATTGTGTTTATGAGGGCGTTTGGAAAGACAACAAAAGGCGTGACAGAGAAGTTATTCCGATTGCCAATATCATTCACAAATATGGTGCTGACTATAAGTTAATATTTGTAGGTGATGCCACCATGGGGCCTTATGAAATTACCTATCCTGGAGGCAGTGTAGAACATTGGAATGAAGAAGCGGGTTCTGTATGGATGCAACGTTTACTTAATCATTTTGAACATGCAATATGGCTTAACCCGCAGTTGAGTCAGTACTGGAATTATTATGCGTCAGTTAGCATAATGAAAGAACTGATGACAGAAAGAATGTTCCCCCTCACGCTAGATGGAATAGGGGAGGGAATTAAAAGCTTAACTAAAAGAAGTGGATAAAATAGTCAGTTATGGAAAAATCAACAGACTTAGCAATAAATCAAATAAAAAAACAAGCAGATAATGATGTAGAGTCTAGCGCGCTAGACTCTACTGAACACAATCCACATCTTACCCGCAAAGAAACACGACAAATTGTCACTCCATATGCGTTTTTTGTATCTGATGATTTATTAGGTACGCCTCTGGCAGGACCTTTTCGAAGAGGTTTTGCATTACTAATCGATTTAGTATTTATTGCCTTATTAACCCAGGTAAGCAGTTTGGTTTTGGCAGCTGTAGCAGCTTGGACTTTTTTCAGAGCAGGCAATCGATTAAAAACAAAGAAACGTTTCAATGGGGCTCGCATATTTTTAAGGCTACTTGTTGCTTTGTTGTTGTTTGTTGTTGCTATGGGCATTGTGGATGAAATTAATGAAAATGATGCATTTGATAATAATCAGCCTGACGTGTCAGAAAGCAACGATATTAACGTAGGTGGAATTGAAATAGTTGCAATAACGGCAAAGTATTTGTTAGAGACTAAGGAAATGAAAGAAAAAATCACTGCAGGCGATTGTGAACCTGCCTATGACTGCGTTGAAACCTTAGGTGAAGAACTTATTCAAGACATTATAGATATTGGCTTTAATAAAGACGCTATTGATGGCGTATTAGAAGGTTATCTTTCAGCAGTTTCAGAAAACCTTAATACAGAGCAACAAGCTGAGTTATCGAACCATTTACTGAATATTGTTGCGACGAACTATAAATCTGAAAGCTTAGAAGAACCTTTATCTACTGAAGTAAAAGTTAATAAGGCATTAGAGAATAAGGAAAATACGAAGTCCAAGGGCTTACTTAACTGGTTAGAAGATTTAGTAGAAGAGCTAGGTCTGGGTTTTGGTTGGGCAGCGTTTTATTTCAGTATTTTTACTGCTTGGTGGAAAGGGCAAACTCCAGGAAAAAAATTAATGGGTATGAAGGTTATTAAGCTTGATAATAAGGCATTAAATTTATGGGAAAGTTTTGGTCGTTATGGCGGCTATGCAGCAGGTTTTGCCACAGGATTAACCGGGTTTTTACAGGTCTTTTGGGACCCGAATCGTCAAGCTATTCAAGATAAAATATCTGAAACCCTAGTAATTGATTTGCGTAAACCCAAAGTACATTTTGTTAAAGAGATGACGGAATAACATTAATGGCCAATAGAATCACTCAGTTGTTAGGCCATTGGTCCGAAAACCGAGATCAACATTTATGGGTTTTAGCAACAATCGTTGAAACAGACGGCTCATCATATAGAAAAGCCGGAGCCATGATGTTAATAAACGACATGGGACAATATTTTGGTTTATTAAGTGGAGGCTGTTTAGAGTCAGACATTATGCGTCAAGCTAGGCGTTGTTGGGACAATCAACAAAATCGAATTATTGAATATGATATGCGTGAAGAAGAAGATCTTGCATGGCAACTGGGAATTGGTTGCGGTGGTATGGTAAGGATTCTGCTGCAACCCGTTAACTCAGACAATTCCTATCTAAATCTCGATGAATTAAATAGTTGTTTAGGGCAAAGACAACATGTTGAGTATCACCAACAAGTCGATGAAGGTTTTCCACAAAATGAAGTGCTGCCGATCATAGACGAGTTACAAACTGCTGTTGCTACAAAGAATAAGATTCGGTCTGCAGACGTTTTTGTTCAACAGTTGAGTCCCGCACCATTGTTGGCGGTCTTCGGCGCGGGTGTAGATGCAAAACCTGTGGTAGGCATTGCGGCTGAATTGGGTTGGCAAGTGATACTTATTGATCCTAGGGTAGGCTACGCCAAAACCGAGTTTTTTCTTAAGGCTAAGCAGATTATTCGACAGCCAATAGACGAATTACAAAACGCGACATGGTTAACACAAATAGATATTGCGCTGGTATTAACTCACAACATTAAACTGGATGCACAAGCATTAAAATTAGTGCAAAACAGTAGCGCTAAATATGTTGGATTACTCGGGCCTACTCATCGTACCGATAGAGTTTTGGATATTGCAAAATTGACTAGGAGTAATTTAAGTAAACCACTAGCGAACCCAGTAGGTTTGCGTCTAGGTGGTGAGTTGCCAGAATCAATCGCGTTATCCATGTTATCTGAAGCACATGCGATTCTAGAAAATGCCAACGCTTTATCCATCAGTGGCGTATTAAATCAGTGAAAACAGAGTTGATCATGTTGGCCGCAGGACAAAGCAAACGTTTTAACGGAATAAAACAATTGGCTGACATACAAGGGCAGCCGATGATTTGCCATTGCCTTTCACATTATTGTCAAGGTGATAAGTGGATCAATGGCATTACTAATGGATACGTTGTGTTAGGTTCAAATGCAGAGTCTATTTGTAAGGTACTTCCAGCCAATATTAATCAGTTTGTAGTTGATTCTTGGCCATTAGGAATGGGGCATTCTTTGGCTCAAAGTATACAATTAATTGCAAATGACACTACTCATATATTGATTTGTTTAGCCGACCAGGTTGCACTTAATCAGCAACTTATTTTAAAAATGTTAGAACAAACAAGCCGATTCCCAAATCATATTATTGCTGCTAGTTATGCGAATAAGGTAGGGGTGCCTGCAATATTTCCAAGGCAGTATTTGTCTGAATTAGCTCAAATGACAGGGGACAATGGCGCCAAATCACTGCTCCAAAAATATTCTCAACAGGTTCTCGCTGTTGATATGCCAGAAGCCGCTTTTGATATTGATACGATTGAAGATTTAAACGCTTTGTTAGTTAAATCAAGGTATGTTGAATAGCTAACGCATAGGGCTTATTCTTTATGTAAACAACTAATCAGTCAGGCCTTATGCAAGATAAACAACCAAACAGTGAACGTATGTCACTCATTCGACACGCCATAGTGTTTCAATTGAAATTGGGTTTAGATGCGTTACGTGATGTTTTGATGAGTCCCATTTCTATCGTCTTAGTCGTAACAGACATCATTCTGGCTCATAATTCTAAACAAAGTTATTTCTTGAAATTAATGAGGATCGGGCGAAAGAGTGATCATTGGATCAATTTATTTGGTGTTAACTTGCCCAGCGCAGAAACGGAAGATAAAAATGACACCGCGGATAGTAATGTTGATGACTGGTTTTCGAAAATTGAAGAGGTGATCAAAGAACAACAAGTTGACGGTAAACTTTCGCAATTAGGCAAAGAAAAACTTCAACAATATTATAGACGAATGAATCAACCTAAAGACTTGCCTGAAGATGAAGGCAAAGCTAACTAACCTGAACTAAAAAGACTGAAAACCTAGTTGTTTCAAACAACGTTTAACAAATTAGGTTAAAGCGCATAATCTTTATGTCCCACAACTACCTCTTTAAAATTGATAACTCAGCCCAATATCCGTTGTATGAAACAAAATAAACGATTAAGCCAAAGCATCCTCTATTCAGTCATTGGGATTACGATGTTGTGGTGTATTAAATCCGCTCAGATATTGTTCAACTTAGATCTTTCCTTTATGGGATTGGTACCTTTAGAAGTGCACGGTATGTTAGGTATACTGACAGCGCCTTTGGTGCATGGGTCTTTAGAGCATATCTTCAATAATACTTTCGCCATCCTAATTTTGGCTAGCTTTTTGTATTACGGTTACCCTAAATCTTGGTGGAAAGTTTTAAGTCTAGTGTGGGTATTGTCCGGTATTGGGGTGTGGTTGTTTGCCAGACCAGCCACACACATAGGTGCGAGCGGTTTGACTCATGGTTTATTTTTCTTTTTATTTGTAGCCAGTATTTTTCGTCGTGATAAAAGTTCTGTGGCAATAATGATGATTGCTTTTTTACTTTATGGTGGCATGACAATGACTATTTTCCCTAGGGAAGAAGGTATTTCTTTTGAATATCATTTTTTTGGTGCCTTAGCAGGTGTTATAGCTGCCCTAATTTGGAGAAACAGTGATCCAAAACCAGCGGAGAAACGCTACGAATGGGAAAGCGAAGACTTTGATAATGATACAGAGATAAACTTTGATGAAGAATGGCAAATCCAAGATCCATCCGAATTAGATGACAAACCGAGACTACATTAATGCCCGATACCCAGCAAAACACATCCGAGATAAACGATAAGTTTAGTTTGTTACTAAGAGTTAGATATGGGGAATGTGACGCTCAGCAAGTTGTGTTTAATGCTCGTTATGCAGATTATATCGATGTCGCTATGACTGAATATTTCAGAGTGGCTGTAGATGGTTTTCAAGCTTTGCTTGATAGAGGCTTGGATAATCAGGTGGTAAGTTTACATATTGATTGGCTTTCTTCTGCTTGCTTTGATGATGTTTTGGCCATTAATGTCACAACCCAAAGAGTGGGTAACACATCTTATACTTTTGATGTGTCAATCAACGACTTTTCTTCACAAAAAATAATTGCCAATTGCACTATTACTTATGTGATGGTCGACACTCAAAACTATCAAAAGACCCCCGTTCCAGATTGGTTACGAGCAAAACTGTGTAGCCCAGCACCTTTGCCCTTAATTAACCATGCAGGTGTGCTTACATAGCCTGAATACGTATGCATTAAGTTGTTGATTTACCTAGACTCAAGGTACTCTCTACTCTTACCATCTACTTTTTATTAACAGCTGCGAAAGATCTGTCATTCAGCCGTATTTCATAGCTGCTTTAGAGAATATTTAATGCACAAAACAAAACCCCAATTAAACTTTTGGCAAATCTGGAATATGTGTTTTGGATTTTTAGGGATCCAATTTGGCTTTGCTCTACAAAACTCTAATGTTAGCCGAATATTTGAAGCTTTAGGTGCTGACTATAGCAATCTAGCCATTCTTTGGGTGGCAGCGCCCATTACGGGGTTAATTGTACAACCTATTATCGGTTATATGAGTGATAACACTTGGAATCGTTTAGGTAGAAGAAGGCCTTATTTTTTATGGGGAGCAATTGCTGCAAGTTTGTCATTGTTCATTATGCCCAACTCACCAACACTTTGGTTAGCTGCCGGTATGTTATGGGTTATGGACGCCTCGATTAATGTTTCGATGGAACCCTTTAGAGCATTTGTGGGTGACATGTTACCCAAAAAACAAAGAGCCATGGGTTATGCAAAGCAAACTTTTTTTATTGGTGTGGGTGCGGTTGTAGCCTCGGCATTGCCTTGGATGATGACCAATTGGTTTGATATAAGTAACGTTGCGCCAGCGGGTATGATCCCTGATTCGGTTAAGTTCTCTTTTTATGCCGGTGGTAGTATCTTCTTTGTTGCAGTGCTTTGGACTGTACTATCTACAAAAGAATATTCACCTGAACAGCTAGAAGCCTTTGAAGAAGCGCTAGCTGCGGAGCAGAAAACGCCAATTGAGGCACAAGTTACCCGCGCTAGTAGTAAATATATTAAAGGTGGAGTCATTTATTCTGTCATTGGTTTAGCTCTGTATTTTATAATTTCAAGTAATATGCAACACCTAAATAAGAACTTATACATATTAGCAGGCGGTTTGGCCGCGTTTGGTGTTTGCCAATTGATTGCCGGTTATCTAGCTAAAAATGGCTCTACCAGCAATGGTTTTTCTGAAGTTATGAACGATCTATTTGCCATGCCTCAGGCTATGCGTCAGTTGGCGGTTGTACAATTTTTCTCATGGTTCCCTCTGTTTTCCATGTGGATATACACCAACTCCGCGGTAACGTCATATCACTATGCAAGTACCGACGTAACATCAGCTATTTATAACGAAGGTGCTGATTGGGTTTCTATCTTGATGGCAACATACAATGGTGTTTCAATTTTTGCGGCAATTATCATTCCTATAGTCGTCAGATTCTCTAACTTGCAATTTGCCCATTTGATTAACCTTAGTTTGGGCGGTTTAGGCTTTATTTCCTTTATTTTTATCAAAGATCCCGCTTGGTTAGTATTGTCGATGGTTGGGGTGGGATTTGCTTGGGCTTCGATTTTGTCGGTACCTTATGCCATTTTATCCAATGTATTACCCGCCAAAAAAATGGGTGTGTATATGGGCATATTTAACTTCTTTATCGTTATTCCTCAAATACTAGCGGCCAGTATTTTAGGATTTCTGATCACTAAGGTTTTCGATAATCAACCCGTTTATGCATTAGTTTTGGGGGGGGGCAGTATGTTGATTGCCGGTGTTATGACCCTTCGTGTCAAGATCCCTGAGTAGGAGTTTAATTTTGTTAGTATCTAATAAAAAGTTTGTCGGCGTTGCTTTAGTATCTAGTCTCTGTATGTTGTCTTGCCAACCGCAAAATGACAATGAGGACATACTAAATCTTCAGATAACAAAGAATCTATTCAAGAGTTCTATGGAACTAAAAATTCGTTTGCAAAAGAAGCGGTCTATTTTGTAATGACCGACCGTTTTGTTGATGGAGACCCGAGTAATAATCAATTACAACAATGCGGTGATTGGCCTACATTCGATGTGCCACTGACAGGTGATAATGGCCAAACCGCGAATGTTGGTTATTTAGGCGGAGATCTTAAAGGCGTGTTAAATAACGCTCAATACATTAGTGATATGGGATTTACTGCGGTGTGGTTAACGCCCATTTTAGATAATCCCGATCAGGCTTTTGCAGGTGGTGAAGTCATTGAGTTTGGTGGTGCATTTAAGGATGGCGGTAAAACCGGTTATCACGGTTATTGGGCTAATAACTTCTATCAAATTGATGAACACTATCCTTCACAAAATCTTGGGTATAAAGAATACACCCAACAGATGCGCGAGCAATTTGGTTTGAAGTCTGTATTTGATGTTGTAGCTAATCATGGTTCGCCTTCTTTTGATATGCCCATAGATCAAGCTAAATTCGGCGAGTTGTATGATATTGATAGCCAGTTAGTGGCTGATCATCAAAACCTCAAGCCAGAAGACTTGGATAGCAATAATCCTCTGCACGATATGTTTCACCATACACCAGATATTATGCAGCTATCCAACCTAAATGATACTAACCCCGTGTTGCAAGAGTATTTAATAAACTCCTATTTATATTGGATAGAGCAGGGCGCGGATGCATTTCGAATTGACACCATAAAACATGTACCCCATGCTTTTTGGAAATTAATGTCAGACAAAGTTCGCGCCAAACACCCAGACTTTTTCATGTTTGGAGAGAGCTTTAATCATGATGCAAACTTTTTGGCCCAACATACCTTAGCTAAAAATGGTGGTATTAGTGTGTTGGACTTTGTTGGAAAAAATGCACTTGTGGCTACATTTGAAAATCCGCAAAGTGACTATGCTGATTTAACCGACTATCTATATTTAACTCACGGACCCTACGTTAATCCTTATGACCTGACGACTTTCTACGACAACCATGACATGCCTAGGTTAAACGCAACAGACAATGGTTTTATTGATGCCAATAATTGGTTGTTTACTAGCCGTGGCATTCCTGTTGTATATCAAGGCTCGGAAATGGGTTTTATGCGAGGTAAAGCAGAACACCAAGGTAATAGAAATTATTTGGGGCAAAACAACATAGAATTGGCAAAAAGCCATAAAATCCATACAGCCTTGACTAACATTGCCAATGTTCGGAAAAAAATACCCGCATTGCAAAGCGGTCTACAAGTAAATATCGAGTTGGCGGGCAATAAAGCTGCTTTTTATCGGGTTTTAGTTAAGAATGATGTATCGCAAACTGCTTTGGTTTTATTGAATAAAGGTGATCAGGATGCAGAGTTTTTGATTGAAAAATATCTACAAGCAGGAAACTGGGTTAGCCAAATGAGTGATGACCAAGTGAGTATCAACCAGTCAAATGTTCAGTTAAAGGCTAAAGTGGTGGCTCATGGTGTGCAAATTTGGCTACATCAAGGACCAATCTCAAATCAACTGTTGCTTGATGAATTAAAACGCTTAATGGACAACAAATAACTATCGTAGTGCGCCACTAGACTGGCGCACTACCAAATCAACCGGCATCAAGTAGTGGGACACTTCTTCACCACTAATTAATCTGAGTAAATTATCCACTAAAATCTCGCCTGCTAATTTTGTGTTTTGGTGCACAGTGGTTAACGCAGGATTTGCAAAACTAGAAATTGGAATGTTATCGAAACCAGCAATGGCGACATCTTTGGGGATACTCAGGCCTTTTTCTTGTAAACATCGCATGGCCCCTAATGCAATAAGATCACTTGCACAAAATAACGCATCAAACGGTTTACTTGTGTCGAGTAATCTTTGTACTGCTTGATAACCTGATTTTTCGGTAGAAATCGCATCAAACTGCATACTATTATTAACCTCTAACCCAGCATCTTTTAATGCTTGGCAGTGACCTAAATAACGCTCCTTAAATTCTGGGGCTTGACTACCTGCTTCACCAATAAAAGTAAATTTACTGCGCTGCATGTTAAGCATGTGTTGGGTAACATCATAACCACCTTGCATATTGTCACAGCCGATAGATACCCCAGGATGGTCAACATCATGGGCGCCCCATCTAACAAAATGGGTACCTTGTTCTTCCAGTTTTGTCAGTTTGTCTCGGTAGTCGGTATAATCGCCATAACCCAATAAAATAAGGCCGTCAGCTTTGTTGCAATCTTCATATTCAGCATGCCAATCATCGTTTAAGTTTTGAAAAGACACTAATAAATCGTAACCTGCCTTGGTGCTTGCTTTAGTAATACTGCCTAACATAGAAAGGAAAAATGGATTAATAAGGGAGTCGTCTGATGTGGGGTCTTCAAACAACAATAAGGCTAGGGTTAAACTGTGTTGACGGCGTAAATTACTGGCATTTTTATCCACCTTATAATTTAGTTCTGTGGCGATAGCTTGAATTTTGTCCCGCGTTTCTTTATTGACTAATGGACTGTCACGTAGAGCTCTTGAAACTGTTGATTGGGATACACCCGCACGATGCGCTATATCAAAAGAAATGGCTTTATCTCTCATAATTTATGGCTACTAAATTCCTAACGAAAAGTGAAGATGACGAACAATTTCTTTATCTGGCAGTATCTTAGATTGTTTTTTAGTAATTTAACATCGACTTTTTACTTCACTGGCATAAGGTATTTAGGGATCTATTAATTTCTAGCCTAATAAATAGCAAACACACAGGTAAAAATCGTTATCTTGATATTTGATACTGGTATAATATCCAGCTTCATCATTCGCAAGTTTTACCAAGAGGGTACATTAATGGCCGAGACTGACAGTCGTCCGACCAATTTTATTCGTCAAATCATAGATAAAGATATTAACGAAGGTTTACATTCTAAGATCCAGACTCGTTTTCCACCAGAGCCAAATGGTTATCTTCACATTGGCCATGCTAAGTCTATTTGTCTTAATTTCGGTATCGCCCAAGATTACCAAGGCCAATGTAACCTAAGATTTGACGACACTAACCCTGAGAAAGAAGATATAGACTACGTTAACGCTATTCAACAAGATGTTTCTTGGTTGGGTTTTAACTGGGATGGGGAAGTGCGTTATTCATCCAATTACTTTGATCAACTTTATGGGTTTGCCGTTGAATTGATCAATAAGGGTTTGGCGTATGTTGATTTTTCTAGCCAAGAACAGATGCGTGAATTGCGTGGTACTTTAAAAGAAGCAGGAAAAAACAGCCCGTATAGAGATACATCGGCTAGTGAAAATTTAGCTTTATTTGAAAAAATGCGAAATGGCGAATTTAAAGAAGGTGAATGCCTGTTACGCGCCAAAATTGATATGAGTTCCGCTTTTATGTGTATGCGTGACCCTGCTTTATATAGAGTCAGGTTCGCCCATCATCACCAAACGGGTGATAAGTGGTGCATTTATCCGATGTATGATTTTACCCATTGTATTTCTGATGCAATTGAAGGTATTACTCACTCCTTATGTACTTTGGAATTTCAAGATAATAGACGTTTATATGATTGGGTTCTGAGCAATATCACCATTGATTCCACTCCCCATCAATACGAATTTTCAAGGCTGAATCTAGAATATACCGTATTGAGTAAACGGAAATTAATCCAATTAGTCGAAGAAAATCAAGTTAATGGTTGGGACGATCCTCGTATGCCAACTGTTGCTGGATTGCGCCGCCGCGGCTACACATCCGCATCTATACGTGAATTTTGTAAACGTATCGGTGTAACCAAAATGGACAATATGGTTGAAATGTCCATGCTTGAAGCTTGTTTAAGAGAAGAGTTAAATGCTGCTGCTCCTAGGGCGATGGCTGTGCTTGAACCGCTAAAACTAGTAATTGAAAATTATCAGGGCGATGAAGTTGAAAGTTTGACGGCACCAAATCACCCAGCAGATGAGTCAATGGGCAGTAGGCAAGTGCCTTTTAGCAAAGAGATTTTTATCGAGGCTGATGACTTTAGAGAAGAAGCGAACAAGAAGTTTAAACGTTTAGTATTAGGTAAAGAAGTACGCTTAAGAAATGCCTATGTAATAAAAGCAGAACGAGTAGAGAAAGATCCTCAGGGAAATATCACCACTGTTTACTGTAGTTACGATAAAGATACTTTAGGCAAAGATCCTGCCGATGGACGTAAAGTAAAAGGTGTTATTCATTGGGTTTCCGCTACTCATGGCGTCTCAGCTGAAATACGTTTGTACGATAGATTGTTTAAAGTACCTAATCCAGCCGCCGAAGAAGACTTGATTGCTTCTATTAACGAAGAGTCTTTAATCGTTAAACACGGAATAGTTGAACCTAGTCTGGTTGAAACCGAGCTCAGTGTACCTATCCAGTTTGAAAGGACAGGTTACTTTTGCAAAGACAAAGATAGCCAAGGTGAAAAATTAGTGTTTAATCGTTCTGTGAGCCTAAGGGATACTTGGGCGAAAATGGATCAAAGTTAAAGGGTAAACTAAAAGTGTTTTACTAAAAAACCGGACAATTAACATCCGGTTTTTTGTTTTAGCATTTTTATTTAGGCTGTGCTTCAAATGTCTGACCATTCTCTGTGCTTGTATCGTTATCCATTAGGTACAAATAAAGTGGCATTATCTCTTCTGGTGTTTTCAAATTATCTGCATTTTCAGCTGGAAAGGCTTTAGCGCGCATAGCGGTTTTGGTGCCACCAGGATTAATAGAATTACAGCGAATATTACTGTTGTCGAATTCATCAGCCAATATTTGCATCATACCTTGTGTAGCAAATTTAGAGATTGAATAGGGTCCCCAGTAAGCTCTACCTTTTAATCCAACGCTGGATGTGGTGAAAATAACCGAAGATTGAGGGGCTTTTTTTAAAGCGGGCAATAACGCTTGAGTCATTAAAAATTGGCTGGTTACGTTAACTTGAAATACATTTTGCCAATCTTGTTCACTGATTTGTTCAAAAGGGCCTAAATGCCCCAACACACTCGCGTTATGCAACAAGCCATCTAAATAGCCAAACTGATCAGTAATAGTATTGGCCATATCACGATAATGTTTTGCGGTTGCCCCCTTTAAATCTAGAGGGACAATAGCTGGCTCATTTCCACCATTATTAATTATCTCGTCATAAACCTTTTCTAATTTGGCTACTGTTTTGCCGAGTAAAATGACGGTTGCGCCAAATTTTGCATAATGCAAGGCCGCTTGTTTGCCTATACCGTCTCCGGCTCCCGTGACTAAGATGGTTTTTTTGTCTAAATATTGTTTTGAGGGAATGTAAGTGTGCATGATAAACATCTAAAATATTCAATGTTTAAATGGTATCACTGAAATGACGACCTAAGAAAGCCGTAGACCATTTGTAGGCTAATTTTTTTAAATTTGTTTTCCATCTAGCCTTTGCAAACAAGGAGTAAAGTGAATAGTATGGATACGGGTTAACTGGTCACACCATTGAAACAAAATTATTACATGTCTATTACATGCATTTATTAATAAACATAATACCAATGACTTACGACATAAAAACAAAATGAAATAGAGGCAGGATAATGAAAAAAACACTACTTAGTACAGGGATAATCACGCTACTTGGGTTGTCAGCATGTGGAGGTGATTTACCAGGGGATGTAACAGTAACAGATGACACGGAAGTGGTTGTGCTTGAAGAGCCTTTTGTCCGGGTAGTGTTTAATCCGGCCACTGCTGATTTAAATGTGCCTAATGATTTTTTAATGATCCCTAGCGGTAACTTTTTTGATTTCACCCTAAACACAGAAGGGGCTGATGAGTTTGACCCCGCAAATCCACTGCATTCCCTTAGTGCATTGGATGGTTGGTCTGCGCATATGCCTTTTTCAATTCGAGTGTTACTACCAGACAACTTAGATATTGATAGTTCAACAGTCTCAGGCTCATCGATTCGAATTTTTGAAGCAACTCAGGCGTTAGAAGGGACTTCCGAAACTTGTCAAGCTCTCGCCGCTTCGCTTGCGGCTCCTGGTGTACCTTGTGAATTGGGTGAAGAGTTGACTTATGGCGTCGATTTTGTGGCCTCTTATGCAGCTGGCACAGGCGCAATAAATGTTGTACCACTTACGCCTATGAAGTCTTCGCAGGGCCATATGTTAGTCGTCACCGAAGAATTAAAATCTACCGACGGTCGAGCGGTGAAAGGGTCCATCTCATGGGAACTGGCGCGTCAAGATATTACGACTAACGCATTGGGGTCTCCCGACCTTTTACAATTACAGGGCTTAGTTAATACTTTAGTGAATGTACTAGAACCAGCTGGATTGGCTTCAAATGATGTATCTTATGCCGCTTATTTTTCTACTCAATCCACTGATGATTCACTAACCACAGTGAAGCAATTGAATATCGCGTCTTTTGCACAAGCATTTCAGCAAACTTTAGCTAATGGTGCTGATTTAGCAACAGCCAATGCCGTCGCTTCGCAATATTTACCGACCATCAACACTGAACTAACTACAGGAGCAGATTCGGTATTTGAAAACGTCTCTTCTTTTTTACTACCTGCTGACCAGTTATCACAATTAGAAGCTTTTGGACTGGACACTTGTGACGGGCTTATTGCAGCAGTTTCTGATCCAACATCTCCCTTATATGCAACAGCATCAGCTACTTTTGCATCAGTTGGCATGTTTTGTACTTCCACGATTGTTGAAGGTGAGGTAAACCTCCCTTATTACTCTAGTACTACTAATCCTGCCAACGACTGGTGGAGAGCCGCGTGTACTAGTGGAGCAACTTTGCAATCTTTGGGGGGGGATATAATCACTGGATTAATTCAAGCAGGTCAAGTGGGTCCTAACAATGCGAAATGTCAGTTAGCATCAGGAGGAACCTTATTTGATTTAGATTTA
This sequence comes from uncultured Paraglaciecola sp., assembly GCF_913020055.1. Lineage (GTDB taxonomy): Bacteria > Pseudomonadota > Gammaproteobacteria > Enterobacterales > Alteromonadaceae > Paraglaciecola. The sequence continues at coordinate 69,626 of NZ_CAJWCF010000004.1, forward strand.
ACTAGTTTAGGTATGACAGACCCAAGAAATATCACTAAATACAATCCAATTCCTACGTTAAGAGGCCGCCAAGTCGATGATGAAAGCACCCTGTATAATGAGTTAGGCACTGAAGATGTCCGGGTGCAATTTACCATTCCAGACGAATCAGTGATTGCCATGATATCTGCGGCAAGTGGTGGGTTGGTCCCTGCGCTAACTAAACCTGATGGGGGCTGGCCAGTACTGGTGTTTCAACATGGTTTAGGCGGTTCAAAAAGTAATGCTATGCTAATAGCATCTGCATTAGCCATGGCTGGTTACGCTACTGCAGCAATTGATCATCCACTACACGGTGACCGAATCATTACAATTGGTGAAGATGTGTTTGATTTTGCTGGCTACACCTCTTTAGTCGTATTAAATACCAGAGATAATGGTCGTCAAAGTATCGCTGATATTATGGCTTTTAGATTGGCACTTAACAGTATCAATGATTCAACAGGTTTAGTTGATTTAAATACAACTGATGTTCATTTTATGGGCCAGAGTTTAGGTGCCATATTTGGAACAGGTGCAGTTGCGCTAGCTAACAAAAGTTTGGGAGGCGATTTAGCCGCTTTTGATAGTATGTACGAGTTTAAAACGGCCAATATTAATGTACCTACAGGAGGTACCACAGCAGGTTCAATTGATTCAGTTGTTTTTGGTCCAACTATTAAGGGTCAGCTATTAGCAGCAACCTCTTCCGATTTTGTAGCGTTTTTAACGGCCTTTGCAGTAGAAAATGGAATACCTGCAGAAGCAGCGATAAGTCCAGCTTTCTTAGCATTTGAGCAAGTGATTTCTGCTGAGCAAGCTGCAGTAATGAATGCTACTTTTGCTTCTGTCGCTTTCGCCGCGCAAACGGTTACTGATGCTGCTGACCCGATTAGTTATGGCGCTGAATTGACAAGTACTACGCCAACATTAGTGCAGCTGATTGTAGGTGGTGGAACCAATGACGATGGCAGTACAGCGCTGACCGATCAAGTCAACCCAGTTACAACATCGTTGCCTTTAGTTGGAGGACAGCCATTGGCTGATATCATGGGGTTACCTAAAGTATCTTCTACGGCTCAAGGAAGTGGGGTTGTTAGATTTATAGCAGGAAGCCATGGTTCGCTACTCTCTCCAGCACCAAGTGCTGCAACCACTGCAGAAATGCAAAGCCAAGCCGTTTCATTTATTGTTTCAGGCGGTGCTAACATAGTTGTTACGGAAAATTCGCCAGTAGTCGAAAACTAAACAAACTAGTAAAAAAAAGGCCGAGTTAATCACTTGGCTTTTTTTTTGCTTTTTTATCCCCATATCAGGCAAAACAGTTTTTAGGAGTAAACCCGATTGGAATTTTTATACGAATACGGATTATTTATCGCAAAAGCCATAACAATTGTATTGGCTATTCTTTTGGCACTAGGCGGTATCATTGGCTTAGTTAGTAAACAAAAACACGGTAAAGGCCATCTTGAAATATCTTCATTATCAGACAAGTTAGAGGCGATTACTGATTTTGCAAGAAGTGAGTTGTTAGGAAAAGATGAACTTAAACAATTCCACAAAGAACAAAAGAAGGTGTTAAAAGCTAAGAAGAAAGAACAAAAGAATAAAGATAATCAAGAAGCGTCAAAAGGCCAACTTTTTGTAATTGACTTTTCTGGTTCGATGGATGCTCATGAAGTGGATTATCTACGTGAGGAAGTGACTGCAATTTTATGTGTAGCTAAACCAGAAGACGAAGTGTTAGTCAGGCTTGAAAGTGGCGGTGGGGTAGTGCACGGCTATGGTCTTGCAGCATCACAACTACAAAGAATTAAAGACAAAAAGATTAAGCTGACTATATCTGTGGATAAAGTAGCAGCAAGTGGTGGTTATATGATGGCTTGTGTTGCCGACCATGTATTGGCAGCAAAATTTGCGATTATTGGTTCAATTGGTGTGATCGCACAATTACCGAATTTCAATAAGTTATTAAAGAAAAGTAATATAGAGTTTGAACAACATACTGCCGGCGAATTTAAACGCACCTTGACTATGTTCGGTGAAAACAATGACCAAGGCCGTGAAAAGTTTAAAGCTAAACTTGAAGACGTACATCACATGTTTAAAGATTTTGTACAATCTCAAAGACCAGATTTGGACATTGCTAAAGTGGCAACAGGTGAATATTGGTATGGTATTAAAGCTAAGGAATTGGGTTTAGTCGATGAAATCCAAACTTCTGATGATTATATATTGACTGCCAATCAAGATAAGAAAATCTTCACCGTCAAATACAGTATGAAAAAAAGCTTACCTGAAAGATTAGGTTTAGCAGCTAGTATTTCAGTTGAGTCATTATTGATGAAACTTTGGAGCAAAAGTGAAACTACTTTTCGCTAATTAGTAGATTCACAATCTCATAAGGGGGAGGGCGTTAAGCCTTCTTCGTTTAAAACCTATAATAGGCATTGCTAAAACTACATTTTTTGAAACGTCTGCATTAGTTAAAAACTTCCCAACACCGCACAGACAAAGCAAAACTAAAAATCCTCTATCAAAAAATATATATTTTTTATTTCAACTAAATTGTTTGTTTTTATGCTTTGACAAGTATATAAATTCAACGCGCGTTTAATTTTAAAGGCGTGAACATAACCATATACAAGCACTTAAAGGGCTCTAAAATAACCTTTAAGCATTATAAAAAAATTAAGCTGGAAACAACTATGAGAACTTCAATAACTAAATTAGCGAAAAATATTCGTTATGTCATCGCTGCGTCTGCCGCAGCAAGTGTAGTTTCAATTTCACCAGTAGTAGCTCAAGAAGCTGGAACAGATGAAAGTGTAGAAAAAATTGCTGTGGTAGGTAGTCGTGCAGCACCTCGTTCAATAGCTGACTCACCTGTGCCAATTGATATTATAGGTTCGGATGAATTATCTAAATCAGGTAACTCTGATATGTTGGAAATACTAAAAGGTACTGTACCTTCTTTAAATGTACATTCTAACCCTATAAGTGATGCCGCATCGCTAGTTCGTCCAGCTAATTTACGTGGTTTACCTGCAGACAGCACTTTAATCCTTCTAAATGGTAAAAGAAGACATCGTTCATCAGTCATCGCCTTTTTGGGTGGTGGTATAAATGATGGTGCACAAGGCCCTGATATTTCAGTTATTCCAAGTATTGCTATTAAGCAGGTTGAAGTATTAAGAGACGGTGCAGCAGCACAGTATGGTTCAGACGCTATCGCGGGCGTAATGAACTTTGTACTTAAAGATGATTCTGACGGCGGTACGCTAAATGTGCGTCATGGTGAATATTATGAAGGCGATGGTACCTCTACTGAGGTTTCAGGAAACGTGGGGATGCCATTTACTAAAGATGGTTTTGCTAATGTAAGCTTTCAATATAAAAATGCTGATGCCACTAGTCGAAGTGTACAGCGTCCAGATGCTTTAGCTTTCGGTGAAGCTGGTTTGAATGTTGCTGACCCAGCTCAGATTTGGGGTTCACCAGAAATTAACGACGATATCACTATTTTTGGTAATGTTGGTTTGGACTTAGGTGACGATAAAGAGTTTTACATGTTTGGTAACTACTCTGAACGTGATGTGCGTGGTGGCTTTTACTACAGAAACCCTCACACTCGTGGAACAGTATACTCTTTAGATGGCGGTCAGACTTTGCTAGTTGGTGATTTAACTCCGGGTCCTGTAGGCCAAGTAAATACTGGTTTAGGCTTAGGTGATGGTATTGATTGTCCTGTTATTCCAATTACCTCTGCAAATGTTACAACCCAACAAAATTATATTGATGGCGTACAAAATAACGCTAATTGTTTTGCATTTAACGAACTTATCCCTGAAGGCTTTACACCAAACTTTGGTGGTAACATAACTGATACATCTTTCACTATTGGTACTAAAGGCGAGTTTAAAGGCGGTTTTGCTGATGGCGTTTTATATGACTTAAGTGGTTCAGTAGGGCGCAATGAATCTCAATATGTAATATATAATACGCTTAACGCTTCTTTAGGGCCAAATACACCTCGTGATTTTAAACCTGGTAAGTATATTCAACTTGAGAAAAACTTTAATTTTGATTTAGTTAAATTAGTTGATATGGGGTTAAACGACCTAGTTAATGTAGCCGGTGGTTTAGAATGGCATGAAGAATCATATGAAGTTATTGCTGGTGATGTTGCTTCTTATACAGCTGGTCCTTTAACGTCTCAAGGTTTTGGTATTGGTTCAAATGGTTTTCCAGGCTTCAAGCCTAACGATGCCGGAGTGTCAACTCGAAGAAACTATGCTGCTTATGTAGATGTTGAAGCACAAGTGACTGAAGCTCTATTATTGGGTGGTGCTTTACGTTTTGAAGATTATGATAGTTTTGGATCAACCACTAATTACAAAATATCTGCTCAATTCCATTTAACTGATGAATTGTCATTACGTAGTTCAATCAGTTCTGGTTTCCGAGCTCCTACTGTTGGTCAAGCTAACGTAAGTAACGTACAAACTAACTTAAGTGGTGGTGTTTTAGTTGATTCAGCTCTTTTAGCGCCAACTAATCCTATTGCTATTCAATTAGGTGGTACTGAATTACAACCTGAAGAATCTGATAGTTATACTTTAGGTGGTGTTTACCAAAGCGGCGATTTCTTTATGACAGTTGATTACTATCATATTGAAGTATCAGATCGCCTTAGCCAATCTGACAAAATTAACTTAACTGCAGAAGATAAAGATGCACTTAGGTCAATTGAGCCGAATATTGATAGCTTCCAACAAGTAAGCTTTTTCACTAATGACTTTAATACTACGACTCAGGGGATTGATATAGTTGCTAACTATACAGCTGACCTTTTCGATGGCGATTCAACCTTTAGTTTGGCGTACAACTGGAATGATACGGAAGTAACTAAATTTTCTGATATCACCGGCGCTTTTAAGGTTAAACGCTTAGAAGAAGATTTGCCTAACCATAGAGCTACGTTTACCTGGGCACAATCTTGGGAAGATGTTTCAATGTTTACGCGAGTAAACTACTACGGTGAGTATCAAGGTGTTCATGTTGACTATGACGCAACGGCAATTACTGCAGGTGCGGCTATGACTGTTGATTTGGAAGTAAGTTATATGGTTAGTGACGCAATTACATTAAGTGTTGGCGCACAAAACTTGTTCGATCAGGAAGCTGAAAGAATTAACATTCCTTCTTCACAAGGTATTCCTAATAACAACTGGGGAGGTGTATATTATGAAACATCACCTATGGGCTTTAATGGTGGTCTGTATTACGTAAATGCAAGCTACAACTTCTAAAAATGATAGCCTTACCTAATTGGTAAGGCTTTTTTTTGCATTTTATTACTATTGTTAAATTGATGAGATTATCAAAACTACAACAAGCAGCTGAGTTTTTTAACATGAATGATTTAGTACAAGCTGAACGTTTATATAAAGAAACAATTTTGAGTAAGCCTGAATGTGGTGAAGCGTTCTTGGGGATGGGAAGAATCGCTTTAAAAGTTGAACAATTTGACAAAGCCGTTACCTTCTTAAGAAAAAGCTGCGAGTTATTGCCTAATGAAGCATCACCTTTAATTTATTTATCGGAAGCCTTTAACGGGATTAATTTTGAAGCTGATGGATTAACCGCATTGGAGTATGCAAAACATCAGTTACCAAACAATCCATATGTACATTATCATTTAGGCCTACAATACATTTTGTTTGGCTACTTAGATAAAGCTGAACAATCATTTAGCACTGTTATTAAATTCACCCAAGACACCCTAGCGTCATATGCACTCCAAGAATTGACGCGGCTGAATGGTAATCCAAAACAATATTTTACGTTACTTGAGGAACGTTTAAAACAAGCGGTTCCAGATTCTCAAGAGTCAATCGTACTTCTGTATGCATTTGGCAATGTATTGGACAGTGTGAAAAATTACTCGTTAGCTTGGGAGTATTTTGAGCAGGCCAACTTGTCACAAGCAAAGCAAAACCAATTTCAAACTAGCGAATTGAATTACTTTTTTCAAGACATAAAAATAACTGCAAATGCGAATGTATTGTCAGTCCAAAGGGAGCTAAAAGAAGATAATTCTTTACAAGAAATTATACCTATCTTCATACTTGGTTTACCTCGTACAGGCTCGACTTTACTTGAACAACTATTGACTGATCATCAAGATATATCATCCGCTGGAGAAGTGCCTTATTTAAGTCGTGATGTGGTTAACTACCTATTTTCACAAACCAATTTACAATACCCTTACGTAATGGCTGAGGTTTCCAAACAACAGATGGCCATAGCGGCACAAGTTTATCTCGATAAAATGTCGATACATTCAAAAGGGAATCAATATGTGATTGATAAGTTACCCGCTAACTTTCAATCAATTGGTTTGATTTATAAATTGTTTCCTAATGCTAAAGTCTTGCATATTACTCGAGATTTACCTGACATAGCATTATCTATTTATCGAAATAATTTTTCCCAGAATGAACCTTATTTCAGTTCGCTTGACGAGTTTAAACAGTACCACAATTTGTATACTGATCTGATGCTATATTGGAAGGTTCAATTACCTAAGTTTATTTATGAAGTCAGTTATGAAGAACTGGTTTTAGATAAAACCAAGATAATCAACGATATTTATGAATGTTTTGGTTTACCAAATCAATTGGAACAACCAAAAGTGAAAGACAAAATAGTTAAAACATTAAGTAATATTCAAGTTCGTCGACCAATCAATACAAAAAGCATTAAAAGTTGGCATAATTATGCAGATAAATTACGCCTTTTTACAGGAAGTGCATATGGGGATTAATGTACTGCAAGAAATTTTTAAACTGACTGGATATTATGATTAATAAATCGACATTAGAACATACATATCTTAAGTGTCGCTCGCAACTCGTGCGGGTGATTGGCGGTATCGTGCGTAGTGATGATATTGAAGATATTGTACAAGAGACCTTCGTTAAAAGTTATGAGGCTGAACTCAAGCATGAAATAACCTACGAGCGAACTTATATGTTAACGACTGCTAGAAACCTTGCACTTAACCACGTTGCAAAGGCTAGTGAAAGAAAAAACCAGTCCCTTGATGAAATGCAGAATTTACCTAATGACTTAACCAGTAAAAGTTTGGAAAGTCAGGTTCAAAGCAAAGAACGATTTTTACATTTTTGCCGCGCCACAGATACGTTGTCGGTTGAGGTGAAAAGGGTTTTTCTATTAAAGAAAGTTTATGGAATGAGCCAGAAAGATATCGCAGAACATATTGGATTAAGCCAAAGCACGGTTGAAAAACATGTGGCTAAAGGGTTGCTTCAGTGTTCGATTTATATGCAGCAATTGGCCAATACGGACAACAAAGCAAGTCCAGCAAATGAAAAACGCCAAGGAAGCAAATGAATAACGTGCAAAAATTTAGTAGTAAACAAGATATTCATCAGCAAGCTTGTGAATGGATTAGTCGTTTTGATCGAGGGCTAAGCCAAACTGAAGAGCAGGGGTTCTCTGATTGGGTAAATATCAGTAATACTCATAGACAGTGCCTATTTGACGTCGCCCAAACATGGGACGAGTTAAGTGTATTACATGAATTGAGCGCTTTGTTTCCATTACGAGATAATCATTTAGAGAAAACTAATAGGTTGTCCATTAGAAAAACCATGGCCATTGCGGCAAGTTTTATTTTTATTAGCTGTTTGGTATGGCTGAGCACCCCGAACATGTCTTCAATAGGTGAATCCCCACTGTTGGTGCTTGATGCTGAAACATCAATAGGCGAACAACGGGTAGTATCATTATCAGATGGTTCAGTAATACATCTAAATACTGATAGTTTAATCTCAGTTGATTTCTCTGACACGCGAAGAGATATTCATTTGCTTCGCGGGGAAGCACATTTTGAAGTAGCCCACGACGAACAACGACCTTTCATAGTCAAAGCTGCAGGTAATACTGTAACTGCTGTTGGAACCGCTTTTAATGTCCAAATTAACAATGCTCAGCAATTTGAATTATTAGTAACCGATGGAAAAGTATTAGTCGCAAATAAATTACCCCCTATTAACAATAGCGATGATTCAGCCTTAACACATCCTCTTGACGGTTTGGGTGAATTGATGATTGCAGGTCAAAAAGCGCTAGTTGGACAGCAAACGCTGCAACATTTAACGTTGTCGGATGAACAAGTTAAAAATGATTTAGCATGGCAACAAGGAATGTTGGTATTTCATGGAGAACCTTTGGCAGAAGCCTTACTAGAGATAGGCCGGTATACATCTATTAATTTTTCATTAGCAGATGACAAAGTAAAAAACAGAAGAGTCGCAGGGTATTTTAAAGCAGGTGATATACAAGGGTTATTGTTTGCACTTGAAAACAACTTCAACATTGTTTACTCAAAACAGGATGAAAAAACGATAGTATTATCATCGGGTATATAGGGATTTGATGTATTGTTTATTTAGAGGGTATTAGCCTCAAATGAACATTTTCGAATAGAAACCGACGTGCTAGACTGCTTAACCATATTGTTTTCAGTTAAATTTCTGTTATATGCGCGTACTTGTAGTATTTATAATATTTATTTCTTGTCAGGTAACTGCCAAGAATAAATATCATTTTAATATCCCATCTCAAGCAGCAGACAAAGCGCTAATTTTGTTTGCACAACAAGCTGACACTACTTTATTGTTTCCCATTGAACTAGCAGAAAAAGAAGTCGTTAATAGTTTAGATGGACATTACACAATAGAATTAGGCTTAGTAAAATTGCTAGAAGGCACTGGACTCTATCCAGTTAGAAGTGAAAATGGACTGAGTGTTAAAGCAATTGTTCAAGTAGATAACACTGAAAAAAATAACATAGTAACTATACATAATGCTGAAAACTTTTTTTCTTCGAATGAGATAGAAAAAATTGCAGTGGTAGGAACAAGATCTGCACCACGTTCAGTTACTGATTCACCCGTCCCCTTAGACATCATTGGTGTTAATGAATTTACCCGCCAAGGCTCTACAGATATTGTCTCTATGCTGGCTACTTTGGTGCCATCTTTTAACGTCAACGACCAACCTATCAACGATGCTTCTAGTTTAGTACGACCTGCAAACCTTAGAGGAATGGCATCTGACCATACATTAATTTTAATAAACGGCAAAAGGCGACATAGATCTGCTGCTATTACCTTTTTAGGGGGCGGGTTATCAGATGGCGCACAAGGTGTTGATATATCAAATATCCCGGCTTCTTCATTACAACAAATTGAAGTGCTGCGTGATGGTGCTGCAGCACAATACGGTTCTGATGCAATTGCAGGAGTGATTAATTTCGTACTTAATGACAATGATGCGGGTGGGACCTTCGATGTTAGAGCGGGGCAATACGCACAAGGAGATGGAGAATTACTGCAACTTCAAGGAAACCTTGGTTTTACATTAGGACCCAATGGCTTCATTAATATAAGTACTGAATATAAACAGCAAGCATCGACCAACAGAAGTGTACAACGAGATGATGCTTTAGAGTTGATAGAAGCTGGTAATGAGTTTGTTCAAAGTCCTGCGCAAATTTGGGGCAGCCCTAGAATAGACTATGATCTCAAATTTTTAGTCAATATGGGTTATGACTTAGATTCTAGTAATGAATTTTATTCATTTAGTAATTTAGCTCAACGAAAAGTATTGGGAGGATTCTATTTTCGTAATCCCCAAACTCGAGATGGGGTGTTTGAAGGACTGCCCAATGAACAGGGGATTCCCACGTTATTAGTTGCAGATCTAGATGGGGTTGAGCAGGGTATCAGTTGTCCAAAAGTATTAATAACGGATGCAAACATATTGGATGACCAAGACTATTTGCTGATTGCGGATGATTCAACCTCATTAGGACAAAATTGTTTTTCGTTTAATGAAATATTACCTGGAGGATTTACCCCCCAATTTGGCGGGACTATAAGTGATATATCATGGGTGTTAGGTCTTAAGGGAAAGTCGTCAACTGAGTGGGAGTATGATCTAAGCGCTGGATTAGGGTATTCAGAGATCGATTATCAAATTAGTCAAACAGTTAATCCATCTTTAGGACCAAACACACCTTTTTCCTTTGATCCTGGACTTGCTAGTCAACTAGAAAAAAATATTAATCTAGATTTATTTAAACAATTTAACATAGATAAAAAGTATCAAATTAATTTTGCCACAGGATTTGAGTGGAGGAGGGAGAGTTACCGACAAAAAATGGGAGATTTAGCCTCTTATGTTGTAGGGGATTTTGCCTTTGATCCAAATACTGGGGTGTCCCAAGGTTTTGCTGTAGGCTCCAATGGTTTTCATGGTTATAACTCTCAGTCTGCAGGAAAATGGTCTAGAGGAAATTGGGCTGTTTACACTGATTTTGAAGTACACATGAGTGATGCATTTTTATTTGGTATGGCTGCTAGGTATGAAGATTTTACTGATTTTGGCGCGAATTTTGACGGTAAAGTCTCTGCTCGAATGATTTTGAATGAGTCGCTAACGTTGCGAGGTTCGGTTAGTACTGGGTTTAAAGCCCCAACCGTAGGGCAAAGTAATGTGGTTAACGTAACCACTGCTTTTTCACCGGGTGGTTTAGAAGATCAAGCGACATTAGCTCCTACTAATCCGATATCCATTCAACTTGGCGCTACACCTCTTAGTCCTGAAGAGTCAATTAACATAAGTTTTGGCATGGTAGGCGAGATAGCGAAACAATTTTATTTTACTTTAGATTACTTCAATATAGAGCTACATGACCGGATTAGTACCACGTCAGCATTACATTTAAGCCAAGATGATATCAACACCTTAGTGTCGGAAGGCATTACAGAGGCTTCCAGTTATGGAAGTGCCAAGTTTTTTACTAATGATTTCGATACAACCACTCAAGGAATAGATGCAGTGGTGAATTATGAAACCTATTTGTTTAATATCCCAAGCCGCTTTATGTTTACTTATAACTGGACCGATACCAAAGTAGACCGAGTTACTTTGTACTCTAGAATGAAGGCTGACGGCACAACATATCTTGAGTCAAACCTTACCCCACAACGTATTCAAATGATTGAGGATAACTTACCTGCCCACAGAGGGAGTGTTTCAGTGGTTCAAGCGTATAACAATCTAAGCAGTAATATTCGGCTGAATTTTTACGCTGGTTTTTACGAAGATCATTTAGATGCCGCTGCAGGTTTAAATATTTATACAGGATCGGAAGTAACTCTAGATCTAGACATTAGTTATCAGCTCAATGCTAACTTTAAGCTATCGGCCGGTGCAAAAAATCTATTTGATAATCGTCCAGACAGAAACCCCTATAGTGGAAATGCCGGGGCGTTATACGCTGCTACTTCGCCTTTAGGGATTAATGGAGGATTATACTATTTAAGAGCGCTTTATGAGTTTTAAGGCCGGTACTCATCATCCTTGATGAGTACAACTTTTAAGGTCTAGACTACTAGTTAATCCTAGAAACCGCAGGTTCTACCTTGGTTTTGTTCATCTAACCAGTCTTTTAATGGGGCGAAGTAATCTAGTATTGCGCTGGCGTCCATTTCTCCATTACCTGTTAAAGTAGTTAACGCTTCTTGCCACGTTTTGCTTTGACCCATTTCTAACATGTTGTTTAAAGCTTCACCTGCTTTTTTGCTACCATAAATTGAACAGCGGTGTATGGGATCAGTGTTTCCAGAAATATCACACAAAGTTTTATGGAATTGAAACTGTAAAATATGTGCTAAAAAGTAGCGTGTATAAGGCGTATTAGCCGGAACATGGTATTTAGCACCTGGATCAAATGCATCTGATGAACGGACAACCGGTGCCATAACGCCTTGGTATTTTTCTCTTAGTTCCCACCAAGCTTTATTATAATCAGCGGGTTTTACTTCCCCTGAAAATACTTTCCAACGCCACTGATCTACCATTAAACCAAAAGGCACAAATGCTATTTTGTCTAGTGCTAACTTAAGTAACATTCCGATATCGTTTGAAGCATCTGGAATACTGTCAACTAAACCAATTTCTTTTAGGTATTTAGGGGTGATGGAAAGCGCCACTGTATCACCGATAGCTTCATGAAACCCATCATTGGCTGAGTTTTTATATAGAAGAGGCTGGTTTTTGTAGGCGCGTTGATAATAGTTATGTCCTAATTCGTGGTGTATAACCGCAAACTCTTCACCTGTTTTTTGGATACACATCTTAATACGTAGGTCATCTTTATTATCTAAGTCCCAAGCAGAGGCATGGCATACTACATCTCGACCTTCAGGTTTTACAAACTGAGAACGCTCCCAGAAAGAATCGGGGAGAGGTTCAAATCCTAAAGAGGAAAAGAACGACTCAGCCTGCTTGACCATTTTAATTTCATCATAATTATGATCGGCCAATGCTTGTGTGACATCAATAACCTCTAGTTCTTGTTTAGGTTTGACTATATCGTAAATATTACCCCAGGACTGAGCCCACATATTTCCCAACAAATGTGCTGGAATGGGTTGGTCTTGTGGTACTTTATCTGTGCCGTATTCGTTACCTAACTCGGCTCTTACGTGGCAATGTAACGCATCGTAAAAGGGTTTAACTTGGCCCCATAATCTATCTAACTCAACGGCAAAATCGTCTGCAGGCATATCATAACTACCGCGCCATAAATCACTGATATCAGTAAATCCTAACTCTCTGGCGCCTTCATTGGCGAGCTCTACTTCTTCTTCATACAATGCTTTCATGGGAGGCGATACTTGGCGCCAACCTTGCCACATTTCTAGTAGTAGAGCTTCATCACGGCTAGCAGACATAACACTGCTCATGTCAGTTAATCCCATGCAGTCATTCTCTGTTTTACAGTATTTCCCACTGCCGTACATGCCTTCTAAGTCGGAAGTGATTTGCGACAAACGAGCTGATTTTTCAGGGTTGGCGGGGGCAGGTAAGACCAAGCTGTTACGCATTAGATCTAATTTTCTGCGAGTGTCTGGGTCTACTTCGACATTATTAAAGTCAGCGGCTTGTTTAGCCAAACTAGAGGATAGACTGCTCACCTTCTCAGATAAATAGGCAGATAGCGCAGCGGTATCTTGATTGATATTAGTCTGATAAACCCAAGACGCTGTTGCTGATGGAAAGCTAATTTTTTCTAACTCTAATTGGGCATTATCAACAAATTGCTTGGCATCATCACTACTAAGCATAGGTTTGCTCGCAGTTTTACCTGAACTAGAGTCTTGGTTACAGGAAAGTAAAGCAACAGAGACGGCTAACATCACTGCGCTCAAAGAATATTTATTCAACATGACGTACTCTTTGAATTGTCGTTACTGGATGATGTTAATTTACCGTAAAAAGGGCGGGGTTAAACGATAACCAGCAAAATAACATATAAAATCCCATTGTCTATTTACTAGTAGGATGAATATCACCTTTTTAAAGTGTATGCAGTAGTTTCATTCCATTATTGTTGACTTTCTATATGAATTGGCAACGCCCAGTTTTCAAATCCCATCTACTATTAACATTCTTATTACAATAAACAAACAAACCTAGTATTAAGGTTTGTGTAAGTCATAGGTTGGTAAATGAAAGATAGAAATCATTTAGCGAATATTGGGTTGACTCATCACGTTAAGGTTATTGAAAATGGCCTGATTGATATTCCAATGTTGCAAGTCTTACAACCAGACGGTACAGCGCATAAACAAGCAGAGTTGCCTGACGTTAACGAACAATTGGCTTCGAAAATATTGCACACAATGCAATACGTTAGGCTATTAGATGAACGTATGGTTGCCGCCCAACGACAAGGTAGAATAAGTTTCTATCTTGCTTGTACTGGAGAAGAAGCTTCAACTGTTGCCAGTGCAGCAGCGCTTGAACCGCAAGACATGATTATGTCGCAATATCGTGAACAAGGTGCGTTGGCTTATCGAGGGTTTTCCAGTAAGGAATTTATGGATCAAATGTTCAGTAATCAAAATGAGCTGAATAAAGGAAGGCAAATGCCTATCCATTATGGGTCTAAAGCGCTTAATTTTATGACTATCTCTTCTCCATTGGGTACACAAATCCCCCAAGCTAGTGGTTATGCCTATGGTCAAAAGATGGCTGGTTTAGATGCTGTCACTATTTGTTATTTTGGTGAAGGTGCAGCGTCAGAAGGTGATTTTCACGCTGGACTTAACATGGCTGCGGTACTTAATTGTCCAGCCATATTCTTTTGCCGAAATAATGGCTATGCCATTTCAACGCCATCAGAAGAACAATTTGCTGGTGACGGCATTGCATCTAGAGGCATAGGATATGGTGTGCGCACTATTCGAGTCGACGGCAATGATGTATTAGCTGTTTATGCCGCCACACAGCAAGCTAGAGAGATTGCTCTGAAACATCAATGCCCAGTGCTTATTGAGGCAATGACCTACAGACTTGCTGCACACTCTACGTCAGACGATCCTACTGGCTACCGTTCAAAGGATGAAGAAGAGCGTTGGCGTTTAAAAGATCCTGTGGTGCGATTTAAAGCTTGGATGCAAAGTAAAGGTTGGGTAGATGAAAAACTAAACTTAACTTTTATAGAAGAAACCAGACAAGAGGTATTAAAAGCCCTTAAACTTGCTGAACAAGTACCAATATGCCCAATTGAACAAATTATTGAAGATGTTTACGACACACCACCATGGCACTTAAAGGCACAGTTAGCTGAGTTAAAAACACACATTGATATGTATCCTGATGCATATCCGAAAACATCAGGGAGGGGATAACATGGCTACTATGAATATGTTGCAAGCAGTGAATAATGCATTGATCACTGCCATGAGTGACGATGAAAAAGTCATGGTGTTTGGTGAGGATGTCGGCCATTTTGGTGGTGTATTTAGGGCAACGAGTAACCTTCAACAAAAATTTGGTAAAGGTCGTTGTTTTAATACTCCATTAACCGAGCAAGGAATAATTGGTTTTGCTACAGGGCTTGCATCACAAGGCTCTGTGCCTATTGCTGAAATTCAATTTGCTGATTATATTTTTCCTGCTTTTGATCAAATAGTGAATGAAACGGCTAAGTTCCGTTATCGTTCTGGCGGCCAGTTTTCATGTGGCACACTGACTATTCGTACTCCCTATGGTGGCGGTATAGCCGGTGGTCATTATCACTCTCAATCACCTGAAGCGTTTTTTGCCCACATACCCGGCATGAAAGTGGTTATTCCGCGTAATCCTTATCAAGCAAAAGGGCTGTTATTAGCGTCTATTCGAGATGATAACCCTGTTCTATTTATGGAGCCGAAACGTTTGTATCGTGCTTCAGTAGGGGAAGTGCCAGAAGATGATTATCAATTACCTCTTGGAAAAGCGGATGTTGTCAAAACAGGTTCAGATATCTCATTATTAGCTTGGGGTGCACAAGTAGAAATAATTGAAAAGGCTGCTGCTATGGCAGAAGCAGAGGGCATTTCTTGCGAGATAATCGATTTACAGAGCATTTTACCTTGGGATGTTGAAACGGTATGTAGCTCAGTTGAGAAAACTGGCCGACTACTAATCAATCACGAAGCACCACTGACCGCTGGTTTTGCTAGTGAAATTACAGCCAGTGTCCAAGAGAAGTGTTTTCTTCACCTCGAATCACCTATTTGCCGCGTATGTGGTTTAGATACCCCATATCCGTTGGCCCATGAGAAAGAATATATGCCAGATCATCTTAAAACCTTCGAAGCGATTAAACGCACCGTTAACTTTTAATTCAATATAAGGGAGCACATTATGCAAGATTTTATACTGCCTGATATTGGCGAAGGCATTGTTGAATGCGAAGTGGTCAAATGGCTAGTCGCTGAAGGCGAAAACATTGTTGAAGACCAACCAGTGGTTGAAGTCATGACTGACAAAGCTTTGGTTGAAATCCCGGCTAAGTACAGTGGTGTGGTGACTAAATTATATTACACCGAGGGTAATATCGCTAAAGTACATTCACCGTTGTTTGCCATGCAAACTACTGAAGAAGATGCCCCTCAGTTAGGATCAAAACCTAATGAAGAGAAAATGAGTACTGAAGTGGTGTCGTCAAATAGTCAATTAATGTCTAATCAACCTCTTTCTGATATTGCAATTAAAGGAGCAAGTAAAGCCCTTGCAAGTCCAGCTGTAAGACGCTTAGCCAGAGAGCTAGAAGTGGATTTATCACAAATAGTGGGAAGTGGAGATAAA
Organism: uncultured Paraglaciecola sp.; assembly: GCF_913020055.1. Lineage (GTDB taxonomy): Bacteria > Pseudomonadota > Gammaproteobacteria > Enterobacterales > Alteromonadaceae > Paraglaciecola. Next base: position 85,886 of record NZ_CAJWCF010000004.1, read on the forward strand.
GGCCGTGTATTAAAAAACGATCTTAACGTCACTACCTCTACTATGAATCAGCCTATCACTGATAAGCCTGCTGTGAGTGGTGGGAAGCGTATTGTGCCTATTCGTGGGGTTCAGGCAGCCATGGCCAAACATATGATGCATTCGGTTTTTACCGTGCCGCATTTTAGCGTCAGTGAAGAAATCGTGATGGATAAACTGATCGAGACAAGGGCTCAGCTCAAAGAATCATTTGAACAAGAAGGGGTTAAACTTAGTTTTATGCCCTTTTTTATAAAAGCAATGTCATTGGCATTAAAACAATTCCCTATCATCAACAGTCAAGTTAATGCTGATTGTTCAGAAGTGACATATTTTGATGACCACAATATAGGTTTAGCAGTGGACTCTAAAGTGGGGTTAGTTGTACCCAATATCAAAGGGGTTCAGCATCTATCTTTATTTGAAATTGCGGTAAAATCTAACGAATTAGTCGATTTAGCGCGTCTAGGCAGATTAAGTAGTAACGATCTAAAAGGCGGCACTATAAGCATTTCAAATATAGGTGTTTTAGGTGGTACTGTGGCTACACCGGTAATCAATGCGCCAGAATCAGCTATTGTGGCGCTAGGTAAAATGCAACGTTTACCTAGGTTTGATGAAAATGATCAGGTGAAAGCGGTAAACATTATGCATGTAAGCTGGTCAGGTGATCATAGAGTGATTGATGGTGCCACTATGGTGAGGTTTAACAACCTATGGAAATCCTACTTAGAAAATCCAATTACGATGTTGGCAACAACAAGATAGTAGAAATATTTCAAACCCGCTAACAGCGGGTTTATTTTTGCTTTAAGATTAGCGGCATTAAATAAAGTAGTAAAAATAAGGAATTCCCAATTGTTAAGTTATCGACATAGTTTTCATGCAGGTAATCATGGTGATGTGTTAAAACACATTTGTCAGATGTTGATAATCGACAAATTAAAAAGCAAGGAAAAAGGTTTTTGCTACTTTGATACTCACAGTGGTGCAGGGGTGTATCAGTTAAATTCACAAGAGTCTCTCAAAACCAAAGAATTTAAGCAGGGTATTGAACGTATAACTGGGCAATCGATACAAAACGAAGCGATTAACCATTATTTGTCTTTAGTTTCTAACTATATGGAATTTAACCAATACCCCGGCTCACCAGAAATTGCAAAATCTATGCTGCGTGAGCAAGACAAAATGGTATTGATGGAATGGCATAACCAAGAAATACAAAATTTAAAGAGCAATATTGGCGGAAAAAACATCGCAGTTCATCATAGGGATGGATACGAAGGTTTAGTCGCGTTAACACCACCCAATATGCAAAGAGGTATGGTGCTTATTGACCCTTCTTATGAAGTTGCAAGCGAATACCAGCAAGTAGTTGATACTGTAGCTGCCGTAAGTAAAAAATGGAACTCGGCTATTTATGCCATTTGGTATCCACTTATTGCTGATAGACAAGTGTCGAATGCAGACTTCGATAGCAGCGTTAGTAAAAAAGGCAAAAGTGAAGCTATGCTGGAAGCCTTAAGCCAGCAATCGTTTAAAAACATGCTTAAAATAGAGTTATGCGTAACCGACGGCAGTAAGGCTGGAGGTATGTATGGCTCTGGAATGCTTCTCATTAACGCCCCCTGGCAGTTAGATGTTCAAATAAAAGAAAGCCTACAAGCACTTACACCACTAATGGCGCAAAACAATAGTGCTTCTTACTCAGTTGATTGGTTAATTGAAGAATAATTGGCAATCCGTAAATGTTAAAACCGGCGAACATAAAACATTTTTATATCCCTAATGAACAGTCTATATATTTACTGTCCCACAAAGATGCCAAAAAACTAAAAGATTGGTTTAAGTTGTGTACTGAGCAGCTGAAGTTGCTTGGTTATAAAGATATTGAGCTAATAGGTAAAGGCGCGTTTGGTTTTGCGTTTGCGGGAACCGCGTTAAATGCTACTGAATCTCAAAATAAAACGGAGCAACAACAGCAAGTATTTAAGTTCTCTCGGATAAACCTACCGCAACACGTTCAAGACCGATTAGAGGAAGAGGCCTATATGTTGAGTTTGGTCAATCATCCCTATGTACCACAACTAATCGAATACCAGAAGATTAAGAAACAATCGGTTTTGGTTATGGAAAGAGCGAAAGGAGAAGATTTAGAGAAAATATCTCTTAAGCATGGACCATTATCAGTGCGTCTGGTGATAAACATTGCGGCACAACTTGCTAATATATTGTTGTATTTACGTGGCCATCACCAACAAAACCAGCCTAAACCGATAGTACACGGCGATATCAAACCGTCGAATATCGTATTTGATGAAACCAGTGAAGAGGTAGGGCTGATAGATTGGGGCTCGTCGGTTTTTGCTCAGATTGACGATCAAGGCCAATTTGTTGGCAATAATGTAATGGACTTGATGTCTAGCGACATACAACAAACGAATGCGCGACTTGGTGACGTTTATTTTATAGGTGAAGATCAATTAAATGGTGGGTTATCTTCGGTTCGTTTTGATGAGCAAGGTTTGGCCAGTACGCTATATGCACTGGCATCTGGCCAGTCAAGTCGTTTTGGACATAATGTTATCACGCCCAATTCTATCGGTTTGCCTCAAGAGCTTGCCAAAACACTCACAGCTATGATGAGTAACTCACCAAGTATGCGTGAACAAGGTGGTGATTATTTCATTAATAACATGCAATACATGAAAAACCTGGTGCTAAATGAAAATATACATCAGCAGCATATTTCATTAATTCCGACTAGGGTGAGTAATAAGGATAAAGAGATTGATACCGTGGTGTACAGTTCTCGAAAGTCATTTTTACGTATTGAGGCAAACCAAACAGAACAAGATCTAAGATATATTGATGATGCCCAGTTTGAGCGTTATTACAAAAACTATATGCAAGGCATGGGTGATACGGAAAAAGCATTTGTAGCCGCTGTTAGTCGCTTAGGGAAATATCCTCTAGTAGGAGGGCTAGCGGTTAGATGGGAGGAAACAGGTGTTTTTATCGATTCTAGCTTGAATTTGTATGATGTTACCTTAAAAAAATCGTTTGAAGCCTCACTGAACAATGTTGTACATTTTGCCAGAGCGATTAATAGAATTGGTATTTTTAAATGTTGTATGTTTAACGCTCGGGATACGTTACACATTGAACGCAATGATGAAACCTGTCCATTTTTACCTGCAAGGGGCTTACAAATTCCCTACGAATTAAGTGCCGTTTCACTTACTGAACATGATAGTCGTATGCATTCTTATTTTGAAGATGGTGATGATCCCGACGAATTATTGACCTTATCTAAAGCTTTAATGGCGGTCATCAGTCAACTAAATAGCATTCACCATACTGGTTGCATCATTTTTGAATCTTTACCCAATCACCTGAAAATCCACAGCGATTACAAGTTACTTAATCATGGTTTGGAATTGGAATTTAAGAGTTTATTAAAAGATGTGATAGACCTTATTCCTACCATTCAAGGGTTGGGCATATCAGGTTTTATGAAGCTACCTTTTAAAGACACTCGATTTTTTACCCATCAGGAGCAATTACCTGATAAATTTTACCCTAAAGATCCATATCAACCCACTGAAGTAAGTTTACTTTAGTATTTAGAATAAACTGAGAGCTTATGTCAGACGTAAAACTAGTAGAATTGTTGACCCTTGATAAATTGGAAGAGGGTCTATTTCGTGGTCAAAGTTGGGACCTAGGTTTTCGTGCATTGTTTGGAGGGCAGGTCTTAGGCCAGGCTTTGGCTGCGGCACAACTCACCTTACCTGAAGGACGTATCACTCATTCATTTCATAGTTATTTTCTTTTGCCCGGTGATGCGAATAAACCGGTTGTATTTGACGTCGAAAATGTACGTGACGGCCGTAGTTTCTCCACTAGAAGGGTAAAAGCCATTCAAAACGGGCTAAACATTTTTTATATGACTGCGTCTTTTCAAATGCCAGAAAAAGGTCTTGAACATCAATATGCAGACATGCCTAACGTACCACCACCCGAAGATATTGGGTCTGATAGTAAAGTCTTTGATATTACCCAAGACATGCCTGAATCTATGCGTGAAAGCATTGGCTATCACAAGCCGATTGATATGCGTACAGTTGACTTTGTGTCACCAGAGAATGCAATAGTACAAGAGCCCAAACGTTATATATGGATGAAAGCGCAAGAATTGTTGTCTGGAAATATCAACCTTAACCAAGTGATGTTGGCCTACGCGTCTGATTACCATCTTCTGTCTACTGCGCTTCAACCTCATGGCGTGTCGACTAAAGACAAAAACTTGCGTATGGCAACTATTGACCACTCAATGTGGTTTCATCACCCTTTCGATTTTGATGATTGGTTGCTTTATTGTGCAGAAAGTCCTTTTTCCGGTGGCGCTAGAGGATTAGTAAAAGGTCAATTTTTTAATCGTGAAGGTAAACTTGTAGCATCTACCATGCAAGAAGGCTTATTACGAAAAATAGGAGAATAAAAGTGTTCTACTCTTTAGGCGATGATCATGTTCAGATTGCAGAGGATGTATTTGTTGCACCCGGTGCTCATGTTATAGGTAAAGTTGTTTTACTAAAAAACAGCAGCGTTTGGTTTAATGTAGTGATACGAGGAGATTGTGATGTTATCACTGTGGGTGAAGACAGCAATGTGCAGGACGGTTCAGTATTACACACTGATTTTGGCGTGCCACTAACCATTGGTAAGGGCGTTACAATAGGCCATAAAGTGATGTTGCATGGCTGTGAGATTGGTGACTACAGTTTAATTGGAATTAACAGCGTGGTGTTAAACGGCGCTAAAATTGGTAAACATTGCGTTATCGGTGCCAACAGTTTAATTACCGAAAACATGCAAATACCTGATGGTTCTTTAGTTATGGGGTCGCCTGCTAAAATAATTAAAGCAATTCCTGAACAACAAAAGCAAATGCTTGAACAATCAGCCCAGCATTACGTCGAAAATGCTAAACGATTTTTAAATGAGTTAAAGCAGTGTTAACTATCTAGGCAAAAAAATGCCCGAAACTATTACTAGTTCGGGCTTAGGGGAATGGCTCTCTTTGAGCCGTGCGCTAACTATATAACTTCGTCCTTAAAGTAAAAAGTCATGAAACTGGACTAGTAATAATAGAACAACTTTGTGTGAATAATAAACAATTTTTAAAGTTTATTTAATTCTCTCGATAAAACAACACCTTAACTCCAAATCATGCGGTCTTTGACTTTAAGTTATAGATGTTTTGGTTATTTAGAATATACATATGTTCAACACTAGAATGTCGAGGTGAATGAGTATTTATCTCGGTTATGCTCAGTATTCTTGTCTTGTGGCAAAGGGTTAATACTGTAAAAATCTGACAATTAAATTAGTTTGAATTCGGAATCATTATGCCTCAATCATTTTCATCATTTATACCACCCACTCGTGTGCTTATGGGGCCAGGTCCTTCAGATGTATATCCACAAGTTCTTGAGGCTTTGGGTAGACCAACTATAGGTCACCTAGACCCTAAATTTGTAGACTTAATGGATGAAGTCAAACAGTTATTACAGTATGCGTTTCAAACGGATAACGCGTTAACCATGCCTATCTCGGCGCCTGGTTCGGCGGGGATGGAATCAGTTTTTGTTAACTTGATTGAACCCGGAGATAAAGTAGTAGTTTGCCAAAATGGCGTGTTTGGTGGACGTATGCAGCAAAATGTCCAGCGCTGTGGTGGACAAGCGATTATGGTCCAAGATGAGTGGGGTAAACCCACAGATTTGAATAAAGTAAGAGAAACTTTACTAGCCAACCCGGATACTAAAGTTTTGGCTTTTGTACATGCTGAAACCTCTACCGGTGTTTTAAATGATGCCAAGGCATTGTGTCAATTAGCCAAAGAGTTTGATTGTTTAAGTATAGTAGATGCAGTGACGTCATTAGGCGGTAGCAAACTTAAAGTTGATGATTGGCAGATTGATGCTATTTATTCAGGTACACAAAAGTGTCTTTCTTGTGTACCTGGGTTATCCCCTGTTTCTTTTAGCGAACAGGCCATCGAAGTGATAAAGCAGCGTAAACATCCTGTGCAAAGTTGGTTTTTAGATATGGATTTGGTAATGGGGTATTGGGGGCAGGGAGCTAAGCGCGCCTATCACCATACAGCGCCAGTTAACAGTATCTATGCCTTACATGAATCATTACTTATATTACATAAAGAAGGACTAGAGAATGCTTGGGCAAGACATTATCAAAACCACCTGAATTTAAAGTCAGGTTTTGACAAGTTGGGATTAGAACTAGTGGTAGAAGAGAAGTATCGTTTACCACAACTAAATATGGTTAGAATTCCTGCCGGCATTGA
>NZ_CAJWCF010000005.1 GCF_913020055.1 uncultured Paraglaciecola sp.
TACGTGTTGTCATTATCTATCTCCAGTTAAGGCTATTATGTCTTAACTGGGGTGGTCGTATCTATTCAACCACGTCAAACATCTTTGCATAACTAGGTTGTACAGCAAAAACAAGTACATTAGGAGTAGGTGTCTCAGCAGAAAAACTTTTAAAAGCAATGAAAAATAATGCCCAGTATACAAATCGTTTCATTTATAAAACCTTGGTAATTAAATACATTGAAAAAGTTATCGAACAGGAAGTTAAAACCAATGAAACAATTGCCTATATAGATCCCATGAACAGGGTATCAAGCTTCATAAATTCAGTAAAATAAAATACGGCTTATAACTGAATATCAACACATATTTACCAACCTATAGGTAAACTTTATTTGTGTTACCGCTCCTGTCGCATCATTAGCACTAAGCATACTTTACGATTCAAAGAGACGATAAAAAAACAAAAATATTTTCAATATTTAAAATATCAAAACCTATTTAATTGTTACTCACCCATTTATACCTAGACGCGAGTGAATTACACTACTTATAATTAAACTCTAACCAAGAATAATAAATAATGGCGCAATACGTTTACAGCATGCTTCGTGTCGGTAAAGTGGTTCCACCCGGCAAACATATCTTAAAAAACATTTCTCTCAGCTTTTTCCCCGGTGCCAAAATCGGCGTGTTAGGTTTGAACGGTTCTGGTAAATCGACCTTACTCAGGATCATGGCCGGCATAGATACAGATATTGAAGGTGAAGCCATTCCTCAAACGGGATTAAAAATCGGCTATCTACCCCAAGAGCCTCAGCTTGATGAAAGTAAAGACGTAAGAGGCAACATCGAAGAAGCAGTAGCAGATGTAGCCCATGCGCTTAAACGTATCGATGAAGTTTATGCAGCCTACGCAGAAGAAAACGCGGACTTTGACGCCTTAGCTAAAGAGCAAGGTGAATTAGAAGCCATCATCCAAAGCAAGGATGGTCATAATCTCGACAATGCCTTAGAGCGAGCAGCCGATGCCCTACGTCTACCACCTTGGGATGCCGATGTAAGCAAACTTTCTGGGGGTGAACGTCGTCGAGTTGCACTATGTAAATTGTTACTCGAAAAACCTGAAATGTTATTACTCGACGAACCTACCAACCACTTGGATGCAGAATCAGTAGCTTGGTTAGAACGTTTTTTACATGACTATGAAGGCACAGTGGTCGCGATTACCCATGACAGGTATTTCCTCGATAACGTGGCTGGCTGGATATTGGAGCTTGACCGTGGCCAAGGTATTCCTTGGGAAGGTAACTATTCATCTTGGTTAGAACAAAAAGACGCACGTCTTGAGCAAGAAGAAAAAACCGAAAGCGCCAGACAGAAATCGATTAAAACCGAACTTGAATGGGTACGGTCGAACGCTAAAGGTCGTCAATCTAAAAGCAAAGCCCGTATGGCTAGGTTCGAAGAGCTCAATACAGGGGATTACCAAAAGCGTAATGAAACCAATGAGTTGTTTATCCCACCTGGTGAACGTTTAGGTGAAAAAGTCATTGAAGTGACAGGTCTTAAAAAATCCTATGGCGACCGAGTGTTAATTGACGACCTCTCGTTCAAAATGCCCAAAGGTGCCATTGTTGGCATTGTTGGTCCTAACGGTGCAGGTAAATCTACGTTATTTAGAATGCTCAGCGGCGATGAAAAGCCTGACGCAGGTAAAATTGACCTGGGTGAATCGGTACAATTAGCCAGTGTCGACCAGTTCCGCGATGATATGAATGACGACAATACAGTTTACAAAGAAATATCAGACGACTCAGATATTATCCGCATAGGCAACTTTGAATTAAACAGCCGTGCATATTGTGGACGTTTTAATTTTAAAGGATCGGATCAACAGAAGTTTATGAAAAACTTGTCTGGTGGTGAACGCAACCGGGTACATTTAGCTAAATTATTAAAAGCCGGTGGTAACGTATTACTGCTGGATGAGCCCACCAATGACTTGGATGTAGAAACCTTACGCGCCCTAGAAAATGCCATTTTGGAATTCCCTGGTTGTGCCATGGTGATTTCACATGACAGGTGGTTCTTAGACAGAATAGCGACGCATATAATGGACTATCGTGATGAAGGAAAAATCAATTTCTACGAAGGTAACTACACCGAATATGCCGCTTGGTTAAAAGCGACCTATGGTACAGATGTAGTTGAACCCCATAGGCTTAAGTATAAAAAGATTAGTAAATAACAACACAAGGGCGCATTTAGCGCCCTTGTCCTATGCAAAACTTAAGTATCAACGACAACCTACATACATCCAAAAGATAGTAAATCTGTGCATTGCAAACATTTTAGAGAAGAGTAGTTTTCTGAACTGAAGGTAGGCTTTAATAACACCCTTTCTGCAGCAGCTATACGAAATACAACAGCTGCATTTTTACATCAACACCTAAGTTCGTAAATTTTCTGCGATGCACTTTAACTACACCTCAATTGTATTTGAGTTTTTTAAATTAACTTAATAACAGAAATTTTTATACTGCTTTTCTTTTCCTTAAATGTAGAGTATCGATAATTATTTGAATTTTATTTACTTCACAAAATTGCAATTTGCAAATATATGCGCATTCAAGACAATAAATAAAAACAATCAGTTTACAAAGATGATTAAAACCGTGCAGTAATGGGCAATAAATAATACCATCAGTATCAATAAGTTTAGTAAAACCTTAAGTGATAAATATAGGATCAGTACAACATGTCAGGATTAAAAGACACTCATTTATTTCATTCACTTCTCAGCTATTTTTTCGTTGCTCTATTACTTTCAGGATGTGGTGGTGGCGACGACGGAGGTTCTACGCCTATTCCCACAACTCCCACAACTCCCACTTTAAGCTCATTGAGCATCACTCCTGTTGAGTCAACGCTAAAAAAATCAGAAACATTCCAATTAAGTGTGACAGGTACATACTCCAATAATTCAACTCAGAATCTAACATCTTCCGCTACTTGGACTGTTGCCGATGCAGCAGTGCTTGAAGTATCAAACACTGGTTTAATAACCACGCTAGAAGCTGGCACCACTACTGTGACGGCAACCTATGAAGGAAAATCGAATGAAATCAGTGTGTCGGTCAAAGCCTTAACCGATTTAGTGATTTCACCCGTCGTTATGACTTTGCTAATCGGTTCGTCTGAGCAGTTAAATGTAACGGGACAATATACAGATAATAGTAACGAAAATTTGGATAGTTTGGTCACTTGGGAATCCTCTGATCCCAGTGTCGCTAGTATCTCAACATCTGGCGTGTTGCTAGCGGTTTCTGCGGGTAGCACTTCAATAACCGCTAGTTTGCAGGGCGTCAGTAAAACATTTCAAGTCACGGTCAAAGCCTTAACCGACTTAGTGATTTCGCCCATAGTGATGACTTTGGTAATAGGTTCATCAGAGCAGTTAAATGTAACGGGACAATATACAGATAACAGTAACGAAAATTTGAACAGTTCGGTCACTTGGGAATCCTCTGATCCCAGTGTCGCTAGTATCTCAACATCTGGCGTGTTGCTAGCGATTTCTGAGGGTACCACTTCGATAACCGCTAGCTTTCAAGGAATCAGTGAAACATTACCAATCAGAGTGTTGCAAGATTTTGTCTCTTTGTCAGTCACAGAGGTTACCTCTCCCCTTAAAATAGCAGAAACATTTCAACTAATCGCAACTAGCACTCTGGCTAATGGTTCTAGCCAAGATTCAACATCATTGGCAAGCTGGTCAGTTGCCGACTCAGAAGTGTTAAATGTATCAGATACTGGTTTAGTAACAGCTTTATCGGCTGGCACTACTTCTGTAACTGCCACTTTCGAAGGATTGTCTACCCAACAAAACATTTCCGTAAAAGCCCTAACCGCATTAGCCATTTCACCCACAACTGTGACATTAGCGATTGCTTCTTCTCAACAATTAAGTTTGTCGGGTATATATTCTGATAACAGTAACGAAACATTGACTAATGGGATTACTTGGCAATCTTCCAACCCGAGTATCGCTAGTATCTCCAATACTGGGGTGGTGCTAGGAATTTCAGTGGGTACGGTTTCTATTACCGCTGGTGTTGGCGAGCTAAGTTCCAATTTGAATGTGACCATCTCTCCAGCAACACTGCAGTCTATAGTGGTTAGCTCCCCAATTATACAAATAGCAGCAGGTTTAACCTCGAATTTTTCAGCAAAAGGCATTTATTCCGATGGCACAGAGCAAGACTTAAGTAACCAAGTTGTTTGGAGTGTTTCGGACTCTACAATAGCTTCGATAAATTCTGAAACAGGTTTGCTAACGGCATTACAAACAGGTTCAGTCTCAGCCATTGCCAGCAAACAGGGACTAACTAGTTCTTTATCCATCTCCGTAAGTGCGGCAACTTTAACTGGAATAGCCATTACGCCTTCAGAGCTTTCCTTAGCCAAGGGCACAATTGAACCTATTACAGTAACAGCAACGTTTTCAGATAACACTAAACTAGATGTTGGTAGTCAAGTGGAGTGGACAAATTCGAATAATGAAATAGCAAGCATTGAAAGTGATCCATCAACCGTATCAGCCTTAATGCCAGGTTCAACAACGCTTACCGCTAGTCTTTCGGGTCAACAGGCAGAGTTATCAATTGATGTAACCGATGCTGAACTTGTTTCTCTTACATTGTCTCCAATTAACACATCAATTCCACTTGGTCAGTCTCAGCAATACTCTGCTCAAGGTACGTTTTCCGATGGCACAGTTCAGGACTTAACCTCTGAGGTTACCTGGTTATCAAGCAATCAAGACAAAGCGCTGATTAGCAACACCCAATCTTCTCCAGGTTTAGCTGACTCTGTTGCATTAGGCAGCACTTCACTCACTGCGGTTTTAGGAAGTATTCAACAAAACACCATGTTAACCATTAGTAATGCTGTACTAAGCAGTATTGAGATTCAGCCTACTAATCAAACAGTGGCAAAAGGTACCGATACGCAAATTAAGGCCCTTGGTCATTTTACCGATGGTTCACTAATCGATTTAACTTCACAAGTCTTATGGAGCTCTTCCAATACCAGCTCAGTAGACGTGCAATCTTCAAGTAACGGATCTGTCCTGATTCAAAATGAAGGTTCAGCTTTGATAAGCGCAGAGTTGCAGGGATTGGTTGGCTTAGGGCATATAACTGTCACATCAGCAACGTTACAGAGTATTTTCATCAATGCAGCACAAACTTCAGTGCCCAGCGGTATAACCCAACGTCTTATTGCAGTTGGAACATACTCTGATATGACTTCTAGAGATGTTAGCCAACAAGTGAGCTGGAAGAGTGATGATGTGCTAAAAGCCACTGTTGCAAATAACAATACAGAATCAGGTTTAGTAACAGCCATTAGCCCAGGTCAATTAACAATATCAGCCAACTTAGATCTGCTCACCGACCAAATTAATATTGATGTTACCGATGCAGAGTTGACTAGTATTCAAGTCAATAGTGCAAGCACTCAGGTTATAGTGCCGTCATCCATATTGGCCACAGCAATTGCGAATTTTTCTGATTCTTCCACCCTAGATGTGTCATCTCAAGTCAATTGGTTAAGTAGTGATACTAATATTGCTGAGGTAGGAAATTCATCAGCGGACAAAGGTCTAGTTAAAGCGCTGGCAGCGGGTAGCGTTAACATATCGGCGTCTATACTGGGTATTAATTCTTTACTCGTGCCCCTTGAAGTTTCTCTTGAGCCTAATTTACCCAAAGCCCTAAGTTTGACTGTGCAACCCAACTTTATATTAAATGATGACAATGATACTGCCCTAGTTAATCTGGTGTTAGTGCCTAATGCTGAAACTGGGGTAATAGCAGACGGTACTCCCATAACATTAACAATCAATGAAGGCACAACTAATCGAGATGAAGAATTAGTAACCACAAATGGCGCTGTGAGCTACTTGTTAAAATCTACCTATGATGGTTTTATTTCATTATCTGCCACAGCGAGTAATTATTCTGTAGGTGCTGGTGTGTCTAGTACTGATGAATTAACTGATGCTTTCTCTGTAATTGGTCAAGGGTCTGCAGTGTATGAGAATAATACGCTCAAAGCGGGCAGTGTTTTCTACTTGTTCGTCAAGAACTTGACTAATAGGGCGTTTATTGTTGAGCAAATAAATTTTGGCTATTTGGATCCGAATAATAATAATGCTTTCGTTAACTTTCCTGAGTCACCAATATCATCTGGTGCATTTGTAAGTAATGGGGATTTAACGGCTGGAGAATTTAATTATATTGGTTATGAATTAGAAAGCGATGTTGAAGCCAGTATATATGTGATTTCATACCTCCTCTATGATTCTCAAAGCGATAGTACTTTCAGGTTTGACAGTACATTTAATTTTGCACAATAAATATATTCAATAACTGAGTGTCTATAACTTGATTTTTCAAACTTAACATTGTAGCTAATAAGCAATGTTAAGTTTGAAATGTAAAAGCTAGTTTAGCTGCTATCGAATTAAGACCAACCTATCCTCCACAAGTAATTATAATTACTTTGCAAAGGCATTGGATACAATCAGCGCAACTATTAACAGCAGGTTCATCAAAGCTAGACGTAATTATCGTGATTTTGAACAGTATAAATTCCCCAACCTTAAGTTAATTAGATAGCCTCTAACGCCTCTGACAAGCGCGACACCCCTATAATTTCGATACCAGCAACCCGTTGTTTGGGTACATTAGCTTTTGGTACGATGGCCCGCTTAAAGCCATGTTTAGCTGCTTCACTTATTCTTTCTGACCCATTGGGAACAGGCCTTATTTCCCCCGATAACCCAACCTCACCAAAAGCAATTAACTCTTTATCTAACACCTTATTTTGAAAGCTCGAAACTATTGCCAGCAGCAAAGCCAAATCAGCGCTAGTTTCATTTACTTTAACCCCGCCTACTACATTGGCAAACACATCCTGATCATTCATTTGCACATTGCCATGTCTATGTAACACTGCCAATAACATCGCTAGTCGATTTTGGTCTAATCCTACTGCCACTCGTCTTGGATTAGCCATTTGCGAATAATCAACCAAGGCTTGAATTTCCACTAGCAAAGGCCGCGTCCCTTCCCACACAACCATAACGATACTACCTGGTGATTGTTGGTCATCACGACTAAGAAAAATGGCAGAAGGGTTACTGACTTCCTTCAATCCTTTTTCAGTCATAGCAAATACACCTAATTCATTCACCGCGCCAAAGCGGTTTTTTTGACTTCTCAAAGTCCGATATCTGCTATCACTTTCTCCTTCAAGCATCATTGAACAATCAATACAATGTTCTAGTACCTTTGGACCTGCCAAACTGCCATCTTTGGTCACATGCCCAACTAAAAACATTGCGATATGATGTTGTTTGGCAAATCGCGTTAAATAGGCGGCACTTTCGCGCACTTGCGAGACACTGCCGGGAGCTGACTGTACATCGGGTACTTGCATGACCTGAATGGAATCAATCACCATTAACTCTGGTTTGTGCTGTAAAGCGAGATCACAAATCACTTCTATATTGGTCTCGGCCAGCAATTTTAGTTTGTCATTAGGTAATCCAAGTCTCTGGGCCCGCATAGCCACTTGTTGCAATGATTCCTCACCCGTCACATACAGTGCGTTTTTATTGTTCGCCATTTGACACATAACTTGTAGCAACATGGTACTTTTACCCGCGCCAGGGGAGCCACCAATTAATATGGCCGCCCCGGGCACTATGCCGCCCCCTAAAACTCTATCAAGTTCTTTGTAGCCCGATGCAAATCGAGGTAATGCTTGTAAATCAATGTTAGCTAAAGATTCAACTTTGGCTTGAGTTTGGCCGGAATACCCACCGGTATTTCGACCACTTGAATTACTAGTCGAAGACACGGCAAATTCAGTGATAGTATTCCAAGTGTTGCAATCGTTACATTGTCCTTGCCAACGGGGGTATTCCGCCCCACAGTCGGAACATACATAAGCAGTTTTACGTTTAGCCATATTAATCGTTATCTTTTTTCATTTTGAGTTGGTATTCATGATGTGATTATCGTATTTTACATTAAGGCAATATGCTCTATAAATCATAGTTTTAGCTTTTTTGCCGATAACTGTTACAACAAACGCAAAAGCACATAACAATATTAGTGAGTTTACCCTGAATTCATGAGCCAAGATTTAGAAGAATACCACGACATCATTGAAGAACTTAAGCCAATGATCAATGAGCCTGAGTTTAATCAGGTATTGAATCAGGTTGCTTCAGATATCCCAAAGCAAAAACGTTTTTTGTTAAAGATGGAACTGATGCGCCTAGCTCGCCCGTGTATCCGTCTAATAGACTTACGCGGCTTGGTCGATGGCAAATGCAGAATTTATGAACATCAAGGTAAAGAGCACTCATTAGATGATGTAGCGATTGAAACCTTTGAACGCCAAGTTCGTATTTTTGGTGAATACACCATTGGTGTATATGAAGCAGTGACGAATACCGAAAATAATTTTCGGGTCATGTACAAAAAAGAGCAACAAGCAGCGAAAGTCAATCGAAACAAGCCTGAAGTAATCAAGGCAAAAATTGAAAATTTTCAAGCTCCGCTTATTCAATTTGGTACTTTTGCCCAAAGAGGCGAAGAAAGAATGAATTTTTCAGTAAACATAGAAATGTTTACTGAAATGAACAAAAGTATTCAAGCGACTACCATCGACGTATCAGTAAACGGACTAAAAGTTAAAGCCAACAAAGAACATTTGTTCAAACCTGGCGATCGCCTTACTGTGCAATTTCGTGGTTTAGAAAAAGAATATTTGCTCGATAAGCGCCAAGGCGTAGCTTACATAATTAGTAGTGTTGAACGTATTAAAGAAGATCAAAGATTAAACCTCAAACGTCAATTTGATATCCCCTTCCCTTCTTTTGATAAGTTTTTTGAACGTTTTATTCACGGTAATAAACGTCGCTATAAAGTCAATTTAGACAATACAATCACCGCTATTCAAAACAAAACTTACGAGCAATATTATATTCCTAATTTTGCTTCAATACCGGTATTTATCGAACAAGTAGACAACCAATACATACCCAAATATGCCTTAGCGAATGACTGTAACAGGGAAGAAATTCAGTATTGGGCAAATGAATTACAGGACTTGAAAATTGGTTATTTATTAACTGAAGAACGCATAAAACATGGACTTTCCCTGGCCAATGGCCAACAAGAAATGTTTATTTTTGTGTTTAATCATATTAAAAATGAAAAAGTCTATTTTTACTCGGCCACACACGCTGAGTTAAATGCTAAACCTGAACTAAAAAAATTATTTTTAGGCTTTGGTTCACGTAAAGCCAGTTGGAGAGTATACAAATTACAGTTTACCCAAGTAGACCCAGAACAAAGTTATCGTCCTCTGTCTATTGGTAACTCCATTAATGACAAAGTCAAAAGACAAAACCAAAAGCCCTCCCCACGTTTGATGTCGAGATTAAAGAACATTAAACATGTCGCATTACTAACCAATATTACAGATGACATCAGTACAGAACACTATCAAAAATTTAAAATAAAGCGTGAGCAGTTGGCTCAACTTAAAGTATTTGGACATCCTCGAAATAAACCGCCGGCAATAGTTACTGTGTATCGGTTCAAATACTTTAATCAACGTAGAGAAACACGATTTTTACTTCGTACCGCAGTACAAGTCAGCATTGACAATGTGATATTTGAAGGGCATACCGAAGATATATCAGCCCAAGGGTTAAAAATAGAGTTAGACAAATTTTTTCATCAAAACGATAAAGCTAAAATAACCCTAACCTTTCCACAACTTCAATCGGTAACAACAAAGTATGAATTGTCAGACTTACCCTATGTGGTTAGAAATGTGTCTAAAGATCGGCATGTAGTACATTTACAAAATTTTGTTACCAAAGAAAGCAATGTTGCTAGACGTTTTTTTGAAGCATTAATTAAATCTAATCGTTCAAAACTAAGAGCTTATCGAGACGAAGAGGAAGTTTCTGGCATAGGTGAAGCACTGCGCAACATTTATTCGCATAATGTGATTAACGTGGCATATTTTTTACGCAAAGACAGTGTTGAATTTGTGCCCGATGCGGTCGCAACATCATCAACCAGTAATAGGTTGACACAGCTCTTGAGCTTTCAAGCAAAACCCGGTCAGTTCAATCTATACCCACTTTATCGAAATGTTAAAATACGTCACGATTTTATCAATCTCACTTTGGCTAAAATCAAACCCAATGACCGCCCTGAAATGCGCGAGTTGTATATTGCATTTGATCCCGGTAAAGACGCAATAGGCGACGCAATCACCAGCTATTTTGCTGAGCAGTTTACTAAGCCAGAAAAACGTAGACAGTTTATCGCCCAAGCGTTACAAAATGGTCAATTT
Organism: uncultured Paraglaciecola sp.; assembly: GCF_913020055.1. Lineage (GTDB taxonomy): Bacteria > Pseudomonadota > Gammaproteobacteria > Enterobacterales > Alteromonadaceae > Paraglaciecola. Next base: position 10,435 of record NZ_CAJWCF010000005.1, read on the forward strand.
ATTGCCGTAAAAGTTTTTCTCGGACGCACCGGAAGACCCGACTTTGAAACTATGCAGTCAGAACTCAACTATGTGAGTGTGTACGCGGTTCATAAAGCGAAATCCCTAGAGGAGCAACTATGGAATGTATCTGCAATGGGCGACATTATTGATGTCACTGACGAAGTGTTAAGACGTTTTGAGTTTGCTGAGGGCGAAATATTAGTCAATCAAAAACCGCCCAAAACCCATAAAATAAAACAAGTAGGCATTGAACAATTGCTTAAAGCCTAATATCCATCAATCTAGGCTTCTAAGCATCTAGAGAGAGTTAAAAACAATCCATTCACAAAGGCGTATTGAAAGCTCCAAGGATAGGAATAATGACTCCATTTTTTTCAGCCTTAACAAATTCGCATTATTTCTGCGTTTAGGCCTTATTATTTTAGTTACAAATACGATAACCTTTATGCATATTAGAAATATTGGCAACCAATGAATTCACAACTGGCTAAAAATACCAAAGTACTTATCGTAGACGATCAAGTCTTAGCTAAGGGATATATGAAATATTCCTTAGAGGAGTTGGGGTTTAGCGATATTACTTATGTGGATAAAATTAACCTCGCTTTGACCACGCTAAGAAGTCAGCGTTTTGATTTAATCATTTGTTCCTACAACTTAAAACGCGAACAAGATGGTTATTATTTTTATGATGAAATTAAAACCAACGGTGAGCTGCCCTTAAGCACCGCATTTGTGTTTATTAGTGCGGATACCAATTCTGACTTAGTACAAAGTATTATTGAATTACAACCCGACGATTTTTTAGCAAAACCTTTTACCGTCAAAGATTTAGATCGAAGACTAAGCCGAGTATTGGCCCGTAAAAAAGCCTTAAATGATGTCTACCTGTGTATTGAAAAAAATCAATATGTGCGGGCATTATCAGAGGTGGAATTATTCTTAGGTAATCCAAAACATTCAGAATTTTTTCCTTTGGCGTTAAAAATTAAAGGCGAAATGCTCACTGCCAGCGGCAACTTTCAACAGGCCAAAGACTTCTATTTAGCCATTTTAAAGGTACAAACTTTTACCTGGGCACAACTAGGGTTAGTAAACAGTTACTTACGCCTGAATGAAGATGAGTCAGCAGAAAAGTTAGTCCTACGTTTGGCCTTCAAGCCAGACTCACAGCTTGCCGCATATGACTTGTTAACTGCATTGCAGATTAAACAAAATGATTTTGAAACCGCACTTGAATGCGTAATGATGGCCACTGACATTTCTCCAAGGAGTATTCGTCGGCATAAAACAGCCATGGACTTATCCCGTATTACTCATGATTATGAAACCCAATTTGAAGCAGCAAAAAAGATTGTTCGATTCGCTAAAAACTCTATTCATGATAAACCCGAAAATTATTTGAATGTAGCCAGATCGGGTATCGACTATGCGATGACAACCGAGCCTAAAGATACCGAACGCTTAATCAAACAAGCAAATGAATACGTTAGACAGCTTAAGCAGGCGTTCCCCAAAGCAGACGTTCAAGAACAAATGAAAGTGATCAATGCTCGTTTATTATATCTCGAGGATGAAAAAGACAACGCGTTGGCATTACTAAATATGCTCGACGAAGACAGTTGGGACAACGAAGGCGTAGACGCCTTATTAGATAAATCCAAAATATTTCATGATGTAGGTTTACATGAACGCTCACAAGCGGTGCTAAATCAAATAGAAGAACGCTGTAAAGGTAATTCAGAGCATAGTGAAATATTTATGCACTACATCACTCAAGAAAAAGAAGAGAAGTCTGCGATTAAATTTAGTTCAAAAGACCTAAATAACACCGCAGTAAGGTACTTTCAAAAAGGTGATATTGACAATGCGATGCAGGTATTTACTCAAGCATTCACTATCATGCCCAAAAACACCTCAATTGCCCTTAATCTGTTGCAGGCTATTTCATCTAAAGCTGCGAAAGCAGGTGTAGCGGCTGTCTCTGCTCCTATGTTGAAACGATGTATTAAAACCATTGAAAACAGTGAGTTGGATGAAGCGCAGCAGGAAAGGTATCACAAAATTCGCACTAGCCTCGACGCAATGGAATAGTTTTACATTGGGTTAAATATTTTTATTAGGCATTCACAAGCCACCAGCAATATCGACCAAACTGCCGGTAACGAACGAAGATTTTTCTGATGCAAGCCAATATATAGTCTCAGCTACTTCAGTAGGTTCACCACCTCTTTGCATGGGTATTTTAGTTTTAAGCCTGTCGATACGGTTTGGCTCGCCCCCCGAAGCATGAATGTCAGTGTGAATAAGACCCGGCCTTACAGCATTAACCCGAATACCTTCTGCAGCCACTTCCATTGCCAAGCCTTTGGTTAAACTATCAATTGCACCTTTTGAAGCGGCATAATCAACATACTCATAAGGAGAGCCAGTTTTTGCCGCAGCAGATGAAACATTGACTATCGCCCCACCTACACCGCCATATTTGTTAGACATACGTTTAACAGCTTGTTTTGAACACAAAAAGCAACTCATGACGTTGGTATTCAACACTTGGCCAAATCGTTGCTCGTCGATTTCATCGAACCGACACTGAGCTTTTAATATGCCAACATTGTTAACCAGCACTGACAAACAACCTAGTTCTTTATCAACTATATCGAATAGACGTTGCACTTCGCTAGATTTTGCAACATCGGCTTTAACCGTGATACATTTTGCTGTGTATTGCAGTATTTCATTTTTTAGTTGTTCAGCAGCAATGTCACTGGTCATGAAATTAATACATACCGCATAACCATTTTGCGCAAAAAGTTTAGCTGTAGCTGCGCCAATTCCTCGGCTGGCACCTGTAATAATAACTACCTTATCCGTTGTCATATTGATTCCCATTAATTTAGGCTCTTACTTAATGAACAAATTAATCCTAAGTCACTTTTAAACTAATATTAAAACGATCTGCTTTATATAATTCAGTTTCTACAATACTTGCCAAGGTGGTCACTGCCTGCCATACATCTTCAAACGAGGTATACAGTGGTGTGAAACCAAAGCGTAATATATTTGGAGCACGAAAATCAGCTATCACGCCTTTTTCAATTAACGCTTGGCAAATGGCAAAGGCATCATTGTGTGAGAAAGCTAACTGACTGCCTCTTTGTTTAGCAGTATTCGGCGAACATAGGATCAAGTCATGCAAACATTCATGCATGTGAATAAGCCCTAAAAATAGGTCCGCTAAGGCAATAGATTTATTTCGAATCTGCTGCATATTCACATCCTGCCAAACATCAAGTGCTGCATCCAAGGCACTCATTGCCAGCACGCTAGGGGTACCACACTGAAATTGATTGATACTGTCTGCTGCTTGGTATTCGGGTTCAAATGCAAAAGGGTTAGCATGACCCATCCAGCCCGATAATGGCTGCTTAACCGCTGTTTGGTGATGTTTGGCTACATATAAAAAAGCCGGTGAACCAGGTCCAGCATTTAAATATTTGTAACCACAACCAACAGCAAAGTCCACCTGACACTTATCTAACTCTACAGGCAATGCTCCGGCGCTATGAGCTAAGTCCCAAATCACCAGAATTCCTTTGTCATGAGCGAGTTGGGTCAGCTTTGCCATATCCAGTAATTTCCCCGTTCGAAAATTTACCTGAGTCAATAACAAGACTGCCACTGACTCTGTCATGCTCTGCTGAATCAACTGCTCTTCGACTAGTTGTAATTGACACAAGTCAGGCCCTAACAAATCACTCAGCCCTTGCACCATATACAAATCAGTTGGGAAATTATCTTTTGTAGACAACACCACACTTCGATCTGAACTAAGAGTCAGTGCACTGCATAACAACTTAAATAGATTCACAGAGATAGAATCACAACAGATGACTTGACCTTTAGCCGCACCAATAAGTGGCGCTATTTTTTCACCAACCTTTATTGGTAAATCAATCCAGTTATGTTTATTCCAACTTTTAATTAAGTCGTTTCCCCATTGCTGGCTAACCACCTCTGCCACTCTCGATTTAACCGATTTAGGCAAAGCCCCTAATGAATTTCCATCCAAGTAGAGAGTGTCAACAGGAAGGTCGAACTCAAGGCGCTTTTTTGCCAAGGGATCTGCTTTATCTAGTGCAATAATCTCGTCAATATTCATTTTGTTAAGTCTCTTAAACGTTGAGTCAGTGTGCTAAAACCCTCAGAACCAGGATGAATCCAATCAAAATGCCCCACGTCATCTAATATAATGATCTTACGATCTAACTTATCCAACTCAAACGCGGGAACAATATTATCTTTACCACCTTGTAAAATAACGGTATTGATATGTAACGGCTGCTTACTCGGATTAGCCAAATCGTATTGCTCGGGTAAGTCTTTGGGTAGCCCTTGCATAAAATTTTTGGTGACTTGCTGGCAACTATTTTCGCCCGCAGCATACTGTTCGATATCTGTAATTGCGGCTAAACCAATCACACCTCTAAGATTGTTTATTTCACCTCCAGCGAGCAAGGCTAAATGCCCCCCCGCAGAATGACCGACTAATACTGTACTGGCTAAATCAAATTCACTGTTATTGTATTTGCCCGCCGCTAAAATCCCCGCTTTAACATCATCATAAGTACCAGGCCACCCTCCGCCTTTATCTCCAGTACGACGATACTCTAATGACCATACATTGAAGCCGGCTTGAACTAATCCAGTGCTTAACGCATAGGTATGTTGGATATCGTAGGCACTTAACCAGCAACCACCGTGGATCAAAACAACCAATGGTTTTTGTGCTGCAGTGTCAAGTTCGTTGGCTCGCCAGAGTAAGGCGTATTGCAAAGGGTCCGCACCATAAACAATCTTTTGATCAGCTGGCGAGAATGACAAGGCAGCAACTTTTGAGTAGGCGACATTGCTGTCCACTTTTGCAAAGGTGATTTTGGGTGGTGAAGCGCTGGCGATTATCGAAAAAATGCACAGTGATAATGTTATTAACCAATTCAAAATAGTTGTTTCCTTAAATAAAAAAGCAGTGTTAAAAATAACACTGCTTGTATACCCACTAAACCGACATTTGGATTAGATCATTTCAACTGCGATTGCGGTCGCTTCGCCTCCGCCAATACATAATGATGCTATGCCTCTTTTTAGATTTTTTTGTTTAAGGGCATGTAACAAGGTGACAATCACTCGTGCACCAGAGGCGCCAATAGGATGACCAAGGGCACAGGCACCACCTTTGATGTTTACCTTATCTGAGTTTAGCCCAAGCTCTTTTATTGCCAGCATAGTCACCATGGCAAAGGCTTCATTAATTTCAAATAAATCTACATCTTCGTGGGACCAACCGGTTTTTGCAAAAAGTTTTTGCATGGCACCTACTGGAGCCACGGTAAAATTTTCTGGTTCAATGGCATGCGAGCTGTGGGCCACAATTTTAGCTATTGGAGTTAAACCTAGTGCGTGTGCTTTACTCGCAGACATGACCAACAAAGCAGCCGCACCGTCAGAAATCGAGCTTGAGTTTGCAGCAGTTACGGTGCCATCCTTTTTAAAGGCTGGGCGCAAAGTGGGTATTTTTTCAGGTTTGGCTTGTTTGGGTCCATCATCACTATCAACAACAACATCGCCTTTGCGGTTTTTGATGGTAACGGGTGTAATTTCATCAACGAATAAACCCGCTTCTTGAGCACTGTTGGCCTTTTGTAAACTTGCTAGTGCAAATTCATCCATTTGTTCCCGTGTGATACCTTCAGCATCAGCTGTTGCTTGAGCGAAACACCCCATAGCTTGTCCATCATAAGCGTTTTCTAAGCCATCAAGCATCATGTGATCTAACACCTGCCCATGTCCCATACGATATCCTACACGGCCCTTTGGCAATAAATAAGGTGCATTGCTCATGCTTTCCATGCCGCCTGCCACGATTGCTTCCGCGGTACCCGCTTTGATCAGATCGTGAGCTAACATCAAAGCTTTCATACCGGAACCGCATACTTTATTTATAGTGGTAACACCACTAGATAACGGCAACCCCGCTTTTAAAGAAGCCTGTCTAGCGGGCGATTGTCCTAAACCGGCTGGTAATACGCAGCCCATTATTACTTCATCGATATGTGACGATACCGCAGCTGAGTCTTGCGTTTCTTCTAGTACAGCTTGAATCGCGCTGGCTCCCATTTCAGTAGTGGTCATTGGTGACAAACTACCCATAAACCCACCCATAGGTGTGCGCTTGGCCGATACAATTACAATAGTATTATCAGACATAAAAACTCCTAAATGTTGCTCTATTCACTAAACTTTTTAATCTTTAGCGTACAGGAATTTGCACGCTTTGGATTTTATTACGCATACTGACTTAGCCAATATATGCATTGCAAGATTGATTTTAAAACCCTAACACTTTACATTGACTTTCAGTTTACGTAAACGTAAACCTTATTAACGTTTTTACCGAGATGAATAAATGATGAGTGAACGAACCTTCAGCATAGGCGAACTAGCCAAATCAATGGATATTACACCACGCTCTATTCGCTTTTATGAAGAGCAAGGTTTATTGAACCCCACTCGAAATGGTCAGAACCGTATTTATCTTAAAAAAGACCAAGTGCGACTAAAGTTGGTTTTACGTGGTAAACGTTTGGGGTTTTCATTAGCAGAAACCAAAACCTTATTTGACTTATATGACAGTCACCAAAATTCAAAAGTACAGCTTGAAGCTATGCTTAAGATGACCGCTACTAAGCGAGCTCATATGCAACAACAACTAGAAGACATTGAAATGTTAAAAGTAGAGCTCGAAGACGTAGAAGCTCGCTGCCAAGACGAACTCAATGCCTTAACACTCACCACCTTAAAGCAAGGACAATCCGCATGAATGCTCCCTACCCAACTCTAAACTTTGGTCTCGGTGAAGACATCGATATGTTACGTGACCACGTAAATAACTTCGCTCAAGGTGAAATTGCACCTTTGGCTGAAAAAGCCGATCAAGCTAACAGTTTTCCCAATGAATTATGGCCAAAACTCGGTGAGATGGGATTACTCGGTGTAACGGTTGCCGAGCAATATGGTGGATCAGACATGGGGTATTTGGCACATGTTATCGCAATGGAAGAAGTGAGCCGAGCATCTGCAGGCATTGGCCTAAGTTATGGTGCGCACTCTAATTTATGTGTTAACCAAATTCATAAGAACGGAAGCGAAGCACAAAAACAAAAGTACTTACCCAAGTTAGTTAGCGGTGAACACATTGGTGCTTTGGCAATGAGCGAGCCAAACGCTGGCTCTGATGTAGTGAGCATGAAACTACGTGCAGACAAACGTGGTGATGTGTATGTGTTAAATGGCAACAAGATGTGGATCACTAATGGTCCTGATGCGCATACCTTTGTAGTGTACGCCAAAACAGATATAGCAGCAGGTGCCAAAGGCATGACAGCCTTTATTGTTGATCGTGGTACCCCAGGTTTTAGTCAGGCACAAAAACTAGATAAATTAGGTATGCGCTCATCCAACACCTGCGAATTGGTATTTCAAGATTGTGAAGTGCCTGCAGAAAACATCTTAGGCCAAGAAGGCGGTGGTGTACGAGTATTAATGAGTGGTTTGGATTACGAACGTGTAGTTTTATCCGGTGGACCGCTAGGCATTATGCAAGCGTGTATGGACTTAGTTGTGCCTTACATCCATGACCGTAAGCAGTTTGGTCAATCTATTGGTGAGTTCCAATTAGTCCAAGGAAAAGTGGCTGATATGTATACTCAGATGAATGCTGCTAGAGCTTATGTTTACGCCGTCGCTCGGTCTTGTGATAGAGGTGAAACGACCCGTAAAGATGCAGCAGGCGCGATCCTTTATTCTGCAGAGCTGGCAACAAAAATGGCCTTGGATGCCATTCAGCTGCTAGGTGGTAATGGTTATATTAACGAATTTCCAGCGGGTCGATTATTGCGAGACGCGAAGTTATATGAAATTGGTGCCGGCACGTCTGAAATTCGTAGAATGTTGATTGGTCGTGAGTTGTTTAAAGAGTCTACCTAAATTCTTCTATTGCAAATAACTGGAGCAATACTGTGCCTAAAATCATCAGTAAGTTAAATACCAAAAGCCAAGAATTTTTGGCTAACGCTTCGCATATGCAAGCGCAAGTCGATGACTTAAAAACTAAGATTGCAGCAATCAAACTCGGTGGTGGCGAAAAAGCTAACCAAAGGCATCTTGATCGTGGGAAATTACTTCCAAGAGAGCGGATCAATGCCCTACTCGATTCAGGGTCTCCCTTCCTAGAACTATCGCAACTTGCTGCCTATGAAGTGTATGAAGACAACGTGCCTGCTGCAGGTGTTATTGCAGGCATAGGTCGTGTGTCTAGTGTTGAATGTATGATTGTGGCCAATGATGCCACAGTAAAAGGCGGGAGTTATTATCCCCTCTCCGTTAAAAAACATTTACGTGCACAAACCATCGCTGAACAGAATAATTTGCCGTGTATTTATTTGGTAGATTCAGGTGGGGCTAACCTGCCCCGTCAAGATGAAGTATTTCCCGACAGAGAACATTTTGGTCGAATATTCTTTAACCAAGCCAACTTATCAGCACAAAACATCCCGCAAATAGCTGTAGTTATGGGCTCTTGTACAGCAGGTGGCGCATACGTGCCTGCTATGGCAGATGAGTCCATTATTGTTAAACAACAAGGCACGATATTTTTAGGTGGCCCGCCGTTAGTGAAAGCGGCTACTGGTGAAGTAGTAAGTGCAGAAGACTTAGGCGGAGGTGATGTACATTGTCGCACATCAGGTGTGGTCGATCATTTAGCCAACAACGACCATCACGCATTAAAAATTGCCAGAGATGCAATCGCTAGATTAAACCGTAAAAAATCAATTGAACTCGATGTCGTTGAACCTGTTGAACCAAACTATTCCAGTGATGAAATTTATGGGGTAATACCCAAAGATAAGCGCCAACCTTATGACGTAAGAGAAGTCATCGCCAGGGTGGTAGATAACTCAGAATTTGATGAATTTAAAGCCTTATACGGTCAAACATTGATCTGCGGTTTTGCTAGAATTTTTGGCTATCCAGTGGGTATTGTTGCCAACAACGGTATTTTGTTTTCAGAATCCGCACAAAAAGGCGCGCACTTTATTGAGCTCTGTGCACAACGCAAAATTCCTTTGGTATTTTTACAAAACATTACCGGCTTTATGGTCGGTAAACAATATGAAGCAGGCGGAATAGCAAAACATGGGGCCAAAATGGTCACAGCTGTGGCGTGCGCCAAAGTACCTAAATTTACCGTTCTTATTGGCGGCAGTTTTGGTGCAGGTAACTACGGCATGTGTGGCCGTGCTTACGATCCTCGGTTTATGTTTATGTGGCCAAACGCGCGTATTTCAGTCATGGGCGGAGAACAAGCTGCAGGTGTATTGGCGCAAGTTAAGCGAGAACAAAAAGAACGCGTCAATGAGCAATGGAGTGCTGAGCAAGAAACACAGTTCAAACAACCCATTATTGACACCTATGAAACACAAGGTCACCCCTATTACGCTTCGGCGCGTTTATGGGACGACGGTGTAATCGATCCGGCTGACACCCGTCAGGTGTTAGGTTTGTGTATTTCAGCCAGCTTAAATAAACCTATTGAGGACACCCGTTTTGGTGTCTTTAGAATGTAGGGATGAGAATGTAATGAATTCAACCGATAAAGTGCTATTTGATATTGATAAAAGAGGTGTGGCAACTGTCACCTTAAATCAGCCTGACATTCATAATGCCTTCGATGACAAGTTGATTGCTCAGCTGACTGACATATTTACTCACATTGATCAAAACTCAAACATTAGGGTGATGGTACTTGCGTCTACGGGCAAAAGTTTTAGTGCTGGCGCTGATTTAAACTGGATGCGGCGTATGGCCACTTACAGCTACGAACAGAACCTAGCCGATGCGAATGCGCTGGCCAGCATGTTTCAAATTTTAAACAGCATTGATAAACCTACCATTGCCAGAGTACAAGGTGCTGCTTTTGGCGGTGCTGTTGGGCTAGTTGCCTGTTGTGATATGGCCATTGCCAGTAAATTAAGTAAGTTTTGTTTAAGTGAAGTGAAGCTAGGATTAATCCCTGCCACCATTAGCCCTTATGTAATCGACGCTATTGGTGCAAGAGTTGCCAGACGCTACTTTACCACCGCCGAGGTATTTTCTGCGCGCCGGGCTAGACGTTTAGGCTTGCTTAGCGAAGCGGTAGTAGAAGAAGAACTAGACAGCACAATTGACAACTTAATTGAGCATCTTCTGAAAAACTCACCCGCTGCTATCCTAGAAGCTAAAAAGCTCATCTTGGAAATACAAAACAAACCGATTTCAGAGGATATGATCGCAATGACTAGCGACAAAATTGCAAAAATTAGAGTCTCTGAACAAGGTCAAGAAGGCCTCAATGCATTTCTACAAAAACGCCGCGCTAACTGGGTAATGGAGTAATCTATGTTCACTAAATTATTAATTGCCAATCGCGGAGAAATTAGCTGCCGCATCATCAAAACCGCAAAACGTATGGGCATATTAACGGTTGCTTTATATTCAGATGCCGACCAACACTCTTTACACGTAAAGATGGCCGACGAAGCTATTCATGTCGGTCCTGCACCTTCTAAAGACAGCTACCTTCAAGCAGAAAAAATCATTCAAATTGCACTAAAAGTTGGTGCCGATGCGATCCATCCTGGTTACGGTTTTTTATCAGAAAATGCCACTTTTGCTAATCTGTGCCAGAAAAACAATATTGTATTTGTTGGCCCTCCGGTTAGCGCTATTCAAGCAATGGGTTCAAAATCTGCGGCCAAACAGATCATGGAGAAAGCTAAAGTTCCATTAGTACCTGGCTACCATGGAGATGATCAAAGTGTACAGGGCTTAAAGTCTCACGCAGACAAAATGGGCTATCCTGTTTTACTCAAAGCCGCCGCCGGTGGTGGTGGTAAAGGTATGCGTCAAGTTTGGCAGGAAACTGAGTTTAACGATGCATTAGCAGCTGCCAAACGTGAAGCGATGTCAAGTTTTAACGATGACCTAATGTTAGTCGAAAAATACCTGACTGCTCCACGTCATGTAGAGATACAAGTATTCTGTGACAATTTTGGCGATGGCGTTTATCTATTTGAACGAGACTGTTCGGTGCAACGTCGTCATCAGAAAGTCATCGAGGAAGCCCCTGCTTTTGGTATGACCGAAGAATTACGTAAACAGATGGGTGAAGCCGCATTAAAAGCCGCAAAGGCAATCAATTACGCGGGAGCAGGCACAGTAGAGTTTTTGTTAGACAGTGATGGGCAATTCTACTTTATGGAAATGAATACCCGTTTGCAGGTTGAGCATCCCGTAACCGAAATGATCACAGGTCAAGATTTAGTTGAATGGCAATTACGCGTCGCCAACAATGAGTCTTTACCCTTAACACAAGACGCCTTACGTATTCATGGTCACGCTTTTGAAGCCAGAATTTATGCGGAAGATCCTAATAATGACTTTTTACCTGCTACCGGCAAGCTATCCCTGTTGCAACCACCGATTGAATCCGAACATGTTCGAGTAGATACCGGTGTAGTACAGGGTGATGAAGTATCTGTTTTTTATGATCCCATGATCGCAAAGTTAATTGTGTGGGACGAAAACCGCGATAAAGCCCTTGCTAGATTAACGAAAGCTTTAACCGAATATCATATTGATGGTGTGGTTACTAATATTGAATTTTTGTATAACTTAGCCAACAGTGCGCCCTTTAAAGCAGAACAAATAGACACTGGTTTTATAGATAAAAATCAAGATTTGTTAATGCTGAATAATGCACAAGATATTAACGCTTTATTACCAATGGCAGCTTTGTACGTGATGTTAAGCAGCCAACAAAATAATACATCTATTCAACAAGACCGATTTTCTCCTTGGTCACTTGGCAATGCATGGCGGGCGAACGAGCAACACCTTCATAACCTAGAATTAGTGGTGGGCGAAACCTCGTTTTCTGTTCAAGTCAGCCAAAAGGGGGTTGGAAATAGCAGCATATTTGAGATTAGAATCGACCAGCAAGATTACCATTGCACGGGGGCCATTGAAAAAAGTCAGCTAATTTCCACAATCAATGGTCACAAAACCGTTGCCAATGTGAATGCTAGCCAAGAAGGCTATTCGATATTTTGCAATGGTAAGGTCATTCGTTTTAGATCACTGCAGGCTGATCTGGGAGATACGCAAGATACCGCTTCAGATACTGGCTTTATCGCGCCGATGAACGGCACAGTGGTTGCCATTTTAGTCGAACCCAACCAGCAGGTTGAACAAGGCCAAACGTTAATGATTATGGAAGCCATGAAAATGGAACACAGCTTAAAAGCACACGCTTCGGGTTGTGTCAGTGAATTCTATTTTAAAGCGGGTGATTTAGTCGATGGTGGTGTCGAATTATTAGCTTTTCAACCCATTCAAGAGTCATAAGATAATGTTACCTAAGTCGGTGAAAATAGTCGAAGTTGGTCCAAGAGACGGCTTACAAAATGAGCAAGGTATGGTGCCATTAGCCGCTAAAATAGCCCTAATTGAACAACTGGCTGATGCAGGTTGCACTGTAATTGAAACGGGTAGTTTTGTTTCACCGAAGTGGGTGCCGCAAATGGCTGACAGTACCGCGGTGTTTCAACAAATTAAACGGCAAAATAATGTGCGTTATACCGCCCTGACGCCAAATTTACGGGGATTAGAGGCTGCGATTGAAGCGCAAGCAGATGAAGTCGCTATTTTTGGTGCCGCATCAGAAGCCTTTTCACAAAAAAATATTAATTGCTCTATCGCTGAAAGTCTTGAGCGATTTTTACCCGTGATTGAGCTGGCACAAAAACATCAACTTCCCGTTAGGGGTTACGTATCTTGTGTATTGGGTTGTCCCTACGAAGGGCACATTGCGCCTGAAAAAGTAGCTCAAGTCAGTAAACAATTAATTGATATGGGCTGCTACGAAGTGTCTTTGGGCGATACGATTGGTGTGGGTACACCCGTAAAAACACAGCAGATGTTGAACACAGTATTAAATCTTATTCCTGAAAATAAACTGGCGGTACATTTTCACGATACCTATGGCCAAGCACTGGCAAATATTTTGATTGCCTTACAACAAGGTATTTCAGTAGTAGACAGTGCTGTTTCAGGATTGGGCGGTTGTCCTTATGCAAAAGGTGCCTCTGGCAATGTTGCCACGGAAGACTTAATCTATATGTTAGACGGCATGAATATTAAAACCGGCATAGATCTTACAAAGCTAACTCATGCGGGACTAAACATGATGCAATCCTTAGGCAGACGGTCTAACTCTAAGGTAGCGCTAGCCCTAAACATATAAGGACAAAACTCCCTTTGACTGAACAACTTTCTGTACCCAAGGTATTGCCAGCAAATGTCAGAGTGATGATTGCATTAGTCGCATCACCCACTTTATTAGTAGTGGGTATGTTGCTGTACACACTATTTGTGGATGGTTGGCAAAAAATCAGTATCAGCATGATCATTTTTTCACTTCTATGTGTTTTGGCCTACTACACAGTCATAACAGGTCACCCACCTCGACTTCGATTAAAAAATCCCAAGCAAAACGGTGTGTGAAAAAACGCATTCAGGTACAATCTTAAAACTTATCACTTTATTTTTTACGTAAACATCAGTAGGACTAGATTGAATGGAATTTTTCACTTGGGATGTTAACCCAGTATTAGTCGAATTTTTTGGATTAAAAATACATTGGTATGGTGCTTTATTTGCCACCGCAATTTTAGCCGGTTTACAAGTCATGAAATGGATATTCCAGCAAGAAAAAGTCAAATTGGAATTACTAGACTCATTGCTGATGCATTGTGTTTTCGGAATTATCGTGGGTGCCAGACTCGGTCATTGCTTATTCTACGACCCAGAATTTTATCTTAATAACCCACTGAAGATATTAGCCATCTGGGAGGGCGGATTGGCCAGCCATGGTGGTGGTTTAGGCGTGATCCTAGCGGTATATTTTTTCCAACGAAAACATAAAGTTGAATATTTGTGGTTATTAGACAGGCTAGCGATCGCCACTGCTCTATTTGGCTTTTTTGTTCGATTTGCTAATTTCATGAATTCCGAAATAATCGGAATTCAAACTGATGTGCCTTGGGCTGTGGTATTTTCTCGCATAGACCTACTACCTAGGCATCCAGCCCAACTATACGAATCATTGTCTTATTTGAGCATATTTATAGTGCTGGTATTACTCTATCGCTTTTCAAACATTAAGCGGCAATTAGGCGCTCTATTCGGCGCTTTTTTATGTCTAGTGTTCACTGCTAGATTCGCGATCGAATTCGTCAAAGTAAAACAAGCCGCATATACAGGAGACGTTTGGATTAGCACAGGACAAGCGCTGAGCATTCCATTTTTTATGGTCGGTATATATCTATTGTTAAGAGCATGGAATAAAAAGCGAACTTAAGAGACGAGATATCCATTCATATGCAGATGTTTTTGAATATGAATGTTTTTTTTCTTCTAACCTTTACGGCAGTTTTAAAAATTTAACCTTTTCAAAAGCCTAAGTTTAAGATTATGCTGTACTTTTTAAGCAATCAGCTGTCACTCTGTCACATACTCAAAACTATAACGTGGTTATTATTGATGATAATGAAATTGATTTAGAGCTACTGGCGCACGTTGTTTCTGATTTGACTGAGGTCAATGTAAACAAGTTTCAGCACGCATCGGAAGCACTTGATTTTTTAATTAACAAAAATAAGACTCGCATAGATCTGGTATTGTGTGATTATGAAATGCCTAAATATAATGGCTTAGATATATTAATTAAATTTAGAAAGAAAAATATATCAGTTCCTTTTATGTTTATTTCAGCTTTTAATAATGACGAGCTTACCAACCTATGTAAAAGTGAGGGTGCAACTGATCTTATCGTTAAACCTTTTGTCACTCACCAACTTTTGACTAAAATTGAGAAAGCATTAAATTACCAAGATGTTTTGCAAGCATAAAATTTACCAAGCTCTAAATAATTTGAGCTGAGGTGATTTTTTGCACTAACCACCAGGCAGCGTCCTCTCGATTAGAAAAAAAACGAAACGTATCGCCGGCTTTTGTATGTAATTCACTCAGATGGCGTTTTGCAAACTCTGGCGAATTAGACTCACCAACTAAAATAGCACTGGCGACATTGCCCTTCTTACGCTCATTTATAATTGTTTTGATTATGTGATCTGCGGCATCTGGCACATAAATCGGATCACCGTGTAATATAACTAACGACCCCCAAGGACTTCCGTACAAAGATTCTACCAAGGGTCCAAATCGATTATATGCATCTTTTACTGACTCTAGATTCCAAGGCCCACAACCTTCAATAAATAAAATTCTATCTTGAATATGTAAATCAAGACTTCCATGAACTGTAAAACCTGTCATTTAACTATCCTTAATAAACGCTACTCTCAAAAACGAATCTTCGATGCAGCATAAAATGCCTTAACCTACTGAATAGTAAACTAGTAAATTGTAGGTTTATCAAGCACTTTGGTTGATTTTTTTACTCTAAACTCCGATGTTTTTGAACTGTGACTGATATTGACTTGGCGCCACACCTACATATTTATTGAAGTTAAATCTTAATGTGATGCCATTATCATATCCAACTTTTGCGGCCAACTGTTCGATGGACAAATCTTCAATTTCTAACAATTGTTTAGCCAAATTGATCCTTTGCTGATTTATCCAAGCTTTAGGGCTAAGTCCTATGGAACGCTTAAAATGCCGATCAAAAGTACGCCGTGACATATTTTCCTGTTTAGCTAAATCGTCTACCGATAGGGGGTGATTTAGATGTTTAATTGCCCAGTCTAGTGTGCGACTAAAAGCGCCAGTATTTTTAGTCACTGGCGTTTCGATATATTGTGCCTGACCACCTTGCCTATGAGGCGATATAACAAGGCGTCTGGCCACCTGATTAGCTATTTCATGACCAAAATCTTGTCGAACTATGTCAATACCTAAATCTAAAGTGGCAGCACTGCCTGCAGAACAGCTTATATTTTGATCATGGGTATACAACACATCATTCATTAAATTGACTAGGGGAAATCGTTGTTTAAATATTTCGCTATAGCGCCAATGTGTTGTTGCGCTTTTATTTTGTAATAAGCCTAACTGAGCCAATAGAAAGGCTCCAGAGCAAAAACAAACAATTCGCCCTCCCCGTTTCGAGAACGAATTGATTTGTTCAGCCATATCTAAACGGACATGATTGTTTCGTGTATTCCAACTGGGGATCACTAATGTATGATAATGATTTAATGTCTGTATTGTTTTCGCAGAAATATTCACTCCACCTGTTGCTGCCAATAGGCCTTTCTCAAAACAAACCACCTCGGCATGATACCAATTGTCGTATTCTGGTCGTGGTAACGCGAAAATTTCAATCGCACATGCCAGTTCAAAAGTTGCGATTTTCTCAAATGCTAATATGGCGACTTTCAACATGTTTATTTCTCCTTGCCCTACTTCATTACTTGAAATGGCTTCAAACCAAAATAATCTAACTCATGAGTAACTTACCCTACGATTAGTATATTCAAAAAGAATAAAAGGTGAGTAGCGGTGTTAAGAGAGCTGTCGATAATAGAAAAATTAGCCATTAAATCACTTAGCACAATCATTGACTCATGCTTGGTTGAGCAATTTGTATAGGAATTAACCGTTTAAGTTAATTGTCAAGGACAACAAAGTCCAACTCATCGTAAACAGAGGACTTTAGGATTGAGTTAAGAGGGTTGTTGTGTAAACTGAACTTAGTATTTAAACAGTCAGTTAAGAGTCATGTAACACAATATTAAGCAATTTTATTTTTGATGGAGTAAGAATTTATGGCAAAACAACCATCTCGCTATATTAGTAATTTAACGCGCGATACTTACGCACTTATTCTAGCGGGGGGCAGAGGTTCGAGACTTTATGAGCTAACGAACTGGCGTGCAAAACCTGCCCTATATTTTGGGGGAAAGTTTCGAATCATTGATTTCCCCCTGTCTAATTGTATTAACTCAGGGATCCGCAATGTAGGTGTTGTTACACAATACAAATCCCACTCCTTAATCCGCCACCTTGTCAGAGGATGGGGACACTTCAAAAAAGAACTGGGAGAGTCAGTTGAAATTCTTCCTGCATCACAAAGGTTTTCAGATAACTGGTATGAAGGTACTGCAGATGCAGTCTTTCAAAACATCGACATTATCCGTGACGAATTACCTAAGTATGTGATGGTGTTATCTGGTGATCATATATATCGAATGGATTACGGCAACCTACTTGCGCAACATGCCGAGTCTGGTGCAAAAATGACAGTAAGTTGTATGCCAGTTCCTTTAGAAGAAGCAGCTGGACAGTTTGGTGTCATGTCGGTAGATGAAAATTTAAAAGTTATAGGCTTCGAAGAAAAGCCAGAACACCCGACACCTTTGCCTAACGATCCTACAAAATGTTTAGCTTCAATGGGCAATTACGTATTTGATACTGAATTTTTGTTTGAGCAGTTAAAAGCAGATTCCGAAACTTCAGGCTCTGAACGAGACTTCGGTAAAGATATTATTCCTTCAATCATCGAAGAAGGTTCAGTTTACGCCTTCCAATTCGAAAGTGATGGTGAACATGAAGCTTATTGGCGTGATGTAGGGACCTTAGATTCTTTCTGGCAAGCCAACATGGAATTGGTTGCGCCAGTACCTGCACTTAATTTATATGATAAAAAATGGCCTATTTGGACCTACCAAGAGCAATTACCTCCCGCCAAGTTTGTATGGGAAGAAGATAACCGCAGAGGTACAGCGATTAATTCAGTGGTGTCCGGTGGCTGTATAATTTCCGGGGCTACCTTACGCCGTAGTATATGTTTTTCAAACGTCAGAGTGCATTCTTATAGTGAAATAGAGGACTCTGTATTATTGCCAGACGTTGAAGTGCAGCGCAATTGTCGAATTAGAAAAGCGATTATTGACCGTGGTTGTATTGTTCCTGAAGGCACCACTATAGGTCATAGCCGTGAAGAAGATTTAGCCCGGGGTTTTAGAGTCTCAGAAAAAGGCGTGGTGTTGGTTACACGGGAAATGTTAGGGTTAAAAGTAGGTTACTAAGCTTTTCTCTTTAAAACACCAACACAGTTAATACAGAGCCGCTAATTAGCGGCTTTTTACTACCTAATCCCTGTATTCTCCCATAAACGAATTCTATCGCTAATGATTTTTGCGACTTGCTGTGGTTTTTCCATGGGGAACATATGCCCACCACCTTCAAAAATAACATGTTCAATCTTGCTCTTTTTAACAAAAGTCGCCAAAAGTGATGGGATACACACATCGCTATCACTGCCAGTAACAAGTAGCCCAGGAACGGTTAGGCGTTTGTAATATTGGTTAATATTATGTGGCACATTGCGATATATACTCGCCTCAATCTGCGCGTCAAAGTTAAGTTTTAATTGCCCCTCTCCTTCGTCAACTGCAGCTAATACGTAATCTTGGACACAGTCCAATTGAAATTTTTTGAATAAAGCTTTGTTCTTGAAGTAATCCACCAAGTCAGTACCTAAAGGCCAGCTTTGACAGCGAATTTTGGCTTTTCCTGCCGGTGAAACTTTATCAATTAACGGAGAATATTTTAATAGCTTAAATGCTATTCTAGCCAGCCCTGAGGCGATGGGCGGGTCGAGCATGATAACACCTTTGATTAAATCAGGCCTTTCACACGCGGCCATAAAAGACACAACAGCGCCCATTGAGTGGCCTACTGAATAAACAGGTTTGGCTACCTTATTGGTTAAATAATCAATCAACTCTGCCACTTGATTAGCTAAATTGGCATTCACCGGAAAACGTTCTGAGTGGGCAAATTTAGTTAAGGCAAACACCTCAAAATCATCGGGGAATTGATTGAAAATCTCTTGGTAGCTGCCAGCTGGAAACCCATTAGCATGGGCAAAGTGTAAATTAATATTTGTTGATTCAGTCATTTATAACCCGTTAGTTTGAATGAAATAAGGCTCCCATATGAGAGCCTTATTTTATGACTAATCCTTCAGTGATGTTCTAAATTAATAATCTCAAATACCCGCAGCTAGACCAAACAAACCTTAACAAACATGGGTTTGTCACTTTTGTTATCCATTACGAATTTCAGCAGCCTTCCAATCAGCCGGAATGTGCTTCGCAGTCCAAAAGAATGCGATAATCGACATGATGTAAGGCACTGCTAACCAAGATAAGGATAATCTTAACGCTTCTACTTCACCATGCTGCTCCGTGTAAAAGTTACTCACTATACCAATAAAAGTCGGTCCTCCACCCAAGGCAATGATATTTAACACAAAGAAGAATAACGCCGTAGACATCGCCCGAACTTTTACTGGGGCGAGAGTTTGCGCCAAAGCAAAAGAGGGTCCAAGATAAAATCCACTAGTAAAGAGCAAAATGGTCACCAGTGCGATAGACAATTCTAGTGATGCAACTTGTAATGAAAAGTAATACGCTGGTGCGCCTACTATCAAAGCTAATGCTGGCACTAGTCCGTATGCCCCTCTGTTAGTTTTTCCCCACTTATCAACCAATACACCGCCAAGCCAAACACCGCCTGCATAAGCAGTTCCATTGATAACTCCCAATATGATTAGGAATTGAGTGATATCTAAACCAGCGTGAGCACGCACGTAAAAATCAATCATCCAGGTAGATATAGCGTAATTACCAAAGGATCCGAAAGAAATAGCAAAACACATTCCCCACCAAGACTTAATAGATAATAGCGCCTTAATTGAATGCCATGATTTCCCCTGAGCCGAAGCCGTTTGCATATTACCACTACGAGCAGGTTCTTTGACCGTTAGCTTAAGCAAGATGGCCAATGCGATTCCTGGTAAACCAACCGCTATCATGACCATGCGCCAGTCAGCCTCTCCACCTCTGAGAAAAAATGCCGATGCAAAAAACGCCAACATAATACCAAATGGAATGCCCAACGAGTAAACAGCTAAAGCACCAGCGCGTTTTTCCTTGGGAAACAAATCTGAAATGATTGAATGGGAAGGCGGACTACCACCCGCCTCTCCAATACCAACGCCGATTCGGGCTAAAGCAAGTTGAGTGAAGTTTCCGGCTAAACCTGATGCAGCAGTAAAACCACTCCAAAGCGTCAGTGAAATTGCAACTATATTAACTCGACTATATCTATCCGCGAGCCAAGCAATAGGAATACCTAGGAGGGTATACAACAGAGCAAAGTAAATTCCTTTAAGCCAGCCCAATTGTGCATCGTCTAAACCCAAATCTGCCTTTATAAAAGGCGACAATATGCCTATTATTTGACGATCAATAAAATTAAACGCATAAATCAGAGTCAATATGAATAACACATAATTACGATAGCCATTTGAAATGGCTGTTGGACTTTCTTCGGATTCGCTACCCACTTTATCGTCACCTACCATCAATATACCCTCTGACCTACGTATTTAAATTCGTTCCTCATGTTACGGTTGCAGACCTAGTAATTTCAAGCTAATTTGTTAATTTTTTGTAAATATAACAAATAGTTATGTCCAATTATAAAGACATGAAATCATGCAACGTTAACTAATCATTAATATAAATAAATACAAATCAGGTCAGTTTATGACTAATTAATAACCGAGCAAATATCACCATGCATATTGATACATTGTTAAATTCTGTCAAACAGCAAGCAAAATCAAATCTTAAAGTTATAACACTATCAGTAGCCAGCAGCTGGTCTCAAGGTCGTACACTTTATGGTGGTATTTCAGCATCGATATTATATCAAGCCATGCGTGAAGCAGTTTCTCCAGAAAAAGTGATGCGTTCACTTAACACCAATTTTATTGGCCCTATAGAGCCGGATAGTGAGTTTAGCATCACCGTTGAAGTGCTAAGAGAGGGCAAGAATGTGACTCAGGTGGTAGCTCATCTAGTACAAGACAATAAAGTAGCAGTAATGAGCCAAGCGAGCTTTGGCATTGCCCGGCCATCTCAAATTATTGTATCGAATGACTTACAACACAAAATGGATTACCCACAAAAATCAGATTTTTCACCCAAAAATTCAAATGGAATACCCAAGTTTTTAGGACATTTCGATTTGGCGCAAACGAAAGGCGGGTTGCCCTTTACAGGTAAAAAAGACAGTGATGTGCACGGATGGATGCGTTTCAATAAAAAACCAAGTGACTTTTATGATGCTCATTTGGTTGCCTTAATCGACATATGGCCACCAACAGTTTTACAAATGTTAGATCTACCCGCTATGGCTAGTACAATGAGCTGGAATCTAGAGTTTATCCATCCACATCAAAAAAGTTCAGGAAGTGACTGGTTCGCTTACCAGGCTGAAACAAGGCAAGCGGCAGACGGTTATGCCCATACCGAGGCTAATATTTTTGACAAGCATGGCACTTTAGTGGCCATTAGCAGACAGGTAGTGGCAGTATTTGCCTAATTCAATGGCTAACTAATTACGCGCAAAGGCTAACTCTAATTAACCGCGCGCAATTTTTTTAGAATATCGTGAAAGAAGAAGGGCTAAATAAAGCTAAAACACTCATTAACTGTAAATTACTAAAGTCTAGTGCATCGTTAATATTCTCTATATCCACCCCTAGGCTTTCGTACATTTCCTCAGTAACATTCGCATGGGATGAATAGAATTCACCATTAACGTTATTTAGAGCTAATAAGTAAGCTAATTGAATAATTTTTTCCTCTTCGCTCTGAGCCGAGTGCTCATTAACATGTATTTTTGACACTATTTGCGAAATATCGTTGGGAATCCCCCAAATTTTCAATAGTTCAGATGAAATATCTGCATAAGAGAAACTCAAGTACTTTTTTTGCAACATCAAAGGCGTATTTTCACTTGAGATAGAGGCACATTTTTTCGCTACTTCTGGGTTTAACTGCACTAAAACCAATTCACCTATATTATGTAACAGGCCGCAAACAAACAATTTTTCCGGTTCTTTTAGGTTTATTTCTTCAGCGAGATATTTACATATTAAGGCGCAACTTACTGCTTGCTCCCAAAACTTTTCCGTATCGATTGTTTCTGGATCTATATCTTTAAAAGCGTTTGCCACGCCATAAGCTAAAACAAGATCATAGATTGAACGCGTACCAATAACCTGAATAGACTTTGTCACTGTGGTAATAGTGTGAGGGAATTTATACAAGGCGCTGTTAGAAATCTTTAAGACTTGTGACATGATGGCCGGATCATAATTAATCACTTCTGCAATATCGTCCATAGATGTCGCATCATCATCGATTAATTGCTTAACTTTTATCACAGCTTCAGGCAAAACAAATATATCACCAGCGTTTACAGCATATTCTTGTACATTCATTAATTTAGTACACCATTGGGTCTATTACATTGATTGTAATCTTAGATTAATTTTACTGCATGTCCAATCGTAACAAGTTATAAAAATATAACTGTAACAAGCAATACCAATCAACTAGGGTAGGTTAAATGCGACTTTTGGCGAGCGTTCACCACATATACATGTATAACTTAGCATGAAGACTATAGCTAGTGCATATTATGCTTAGCTTTAACTTGTTTTGTTAAGTGAACTTCTTACTTTATCGTTAAAAAATTTGATAGATATATTGAATTTGCGAGATGATGAACAATAAGTAGTGTTTCGATACTATAAAAATGTTTAGTTTTACGAATGTACTATAGGACTGAAGTAAAAAAAGATGGTGGGTCGTGCTGGATTCGAACCAGCGACCAATTGATTAAAAGTCAACTGCTCTACCAGCTGAGCTAACGACCCACTTTTCAATTTTTCTTTCCGCCTCACTGCGAGGGCGGCATATAATACTCAATTGAAACTTCAGTGCAAGCCAAATGGCATTATTATTTCAATAATTCCAACTGTTTGCTGAAAAACCGAACAATAGTCAATTTCACAATCCTTGATGGTTGAAAAAGTGACCTAAAACACCTGTGAATTTTTCAATTGTGTTTTAACAAAACAATCGAAATCTAACAGGAAACAGATTAATTAAATCCCTTTGAGTCGTTTTTCAGCTAACTTCGCTGAGGCCGAATCCGGAAATTCAGCAACAACTTGTTCCCAAAGCTGCTTAGCACGAGCAGCATTTGCTCGTTCCATTTCAGTTATTCCTAACTTCAGTGTAGCATCAGCTCTTTTACTTGAATCAGGGTAATCTGTAATTAACGACTGAAATTGTACACCTGCACCAGCCCAATCTTGTTTGTTAAACAATAACTGACCTAACCAATAATGTGCATTTGGCGTATAACTAGAACTTGGGAAGTTTTGTAAAAATGATTGAAACTCAGGTATAGCTTGATCATACAATCTATCTTTGAGGATCAAATTCACCGCTTTATCATAAGCTTCATTTTCATTCGACGATAAAGTAACGTCATCAGGCGTGGCTATAGTGTTAATAACAGTTGCTGGTATTGAAGAAGGCTGAGTATTAACCGCCTCAATACGTTTATCTATTTCCAGATAGAGTTCTCTTTGTCGCTCAAGAATTTTCTCTAACTGATAATTTTGCATTTCAATCGCACCACGAAGCTCATTCACCTCGTTTTGCATCACATCCAGCTGCTCTTGCTGTCGATGCTGTGCTTCTGTACGTGTCGAAAACTTTCTTTCCAGCTCTGTAATGCGTTGGTCGCTACTACCGCTGGTAACATCTGTCACAGGCGCAGGAGCCGCAATAACTGCGGCTCCATATAGCCCTAGCAAACTTATCGCTAAGGTGCGTTTCATCATATTAGACTTCTATTATTAGTAAACCAAAACACCACGGCGGTTTTCAGCAAAAGCCGCTTCAGATGTTCCATTGTTAACAGGTTTCTCTTCACCGTAAGACACAACGGATATTTGTGATGGGCTCACACCTGCATTCAATAGATAAGTTTGTACTGATTTAGCACGAGACTCACCCAAGGCAATATTATATTCAGGCGTACCGCGGCTATCACAATGACCTTCAATCACAACTGACTGCCCACTATTTTTCACTAAAAACGCAGCGTGTTGATCCAACACACTGTAGTACTCTGAACTAATATTTGCGCGGTCAAAGTCAAAGTAAACTAATTGATTATTTTCTAGCGCGACTAATTCTTGCTTCATTTCTTCTGCAGGAGTCAGCATAGGTTTAACGTTACCGGCTTCAACCATAGAATCACGTGCTTCTTGCGCTTTACGATCAGCTACTGCTTGCTCTTGGGCAATTCTTGCTTCTTCAGCGGCAACTTTGTCTGCACTTTCGTCTGTTGACGTACACGCCATCATAGTTACAACTGGAAGAGCGATAACCAACCCTTTAAAAATTTTATTTAGTTGCATTCTTTTTTCCTGTTTTTATAGAATTAAATATCAAATGTAAATTTTAACGTAAAAATGGTGACCAAGTCGGAGCCTTCACCTGACCGTTGGCCGCTGGCAGTAGCGCTTTAAATCTGCCATCCAAAGACACCAAAGACAAAACTTGTTTTCCTTGATGCAATGTACTGTAAATAATCATACTTCCATTAGGAGCAATACTTGGCGATTCGTCTAAATAGGTTTTAGTTAAAACCTGTAGATTACCATTTGTCAAATCTTGACGTGAAATATGATAATTGCCACGAGTACGATTAACCATCACCATTTGTTTGCCGTCTGGGGTAATAGTCCCCCCTAAGTTCATTTCACCTTCAAAAGTCAAGCGACGAACCTTACCTGATGCTAAAGTTACGCGATATATCTGAGGTTTACCACCCCGTTCTGAACTAAATATTAAGCTCTGACTGTCTGGAGACCAGCTTGGTTCCGTATCAATTGCTCTGTTTTTTGTTACTCTGCGCAGCTGTTTACTCGCAATATTCATCACATAAAGTTCTGGGTTACCATCTTTTGATAACACCATAGCCAGTGTTTTTCCATCAGGAGAGAATTTTGGCGCACCATTAATTCCTGGAAAATTGGTCATTTGTGTTCTACTCATGGTGTAGATATCTTGAATAAAAATTTGTGGACGTTTATTTTCAAAACTTACATAAGCCAATTTAGTGCCATCGGGAGACCAAGAAGGAGACATTAACGGCTCGGGCGATCGCAACAATGTGGTTTCGTTGGCACCATCATAATCAGACACGACTAATTGAAAGGGCAAATCATTCACCTTTGTATCTCTTACAATGACATAAGCGATACGTGTTAAAAATGCCCCTCGTTCACCGGTTAGCTTCTCGTACACGACATCACTTATGCGATGTGAATGTCGCCTAAAATCATTACCAGAAATAGTCATCTTACTGACAGCCAATACGTGGTCGTTACTAGTAATTAGTTTACCGCCACTTAACACCTGAGACTGACCACCGGTAATTTGACCTCGTAATACATCGATTAACTCATAAGACACGGTGTATCTATCAATGCCTGATAGTTCCACTTTGCCGACCAACACCGCTTCTATACCTTGTGAGGCCCAAGCGCTGTAGTCCACTTCTTTATCTGCAGTGGGGTATTGCGGCATATCACTTGCGTCGATGGGATTAAATTTACCACTACGACGTAAATCAGCCGCAATAACATTTGTCAGTTTTTCTGGCATAACACCTTCGCCAACCCACTTAAAAGGTACGACTCCTATTGGTCTTGAGGTATCTATACCTTCAGTAATAACAATTTCCAGAGCAGAGAAACTGGGAAAACTAATTGATAAAATAAAAAATGAAAGCAATAGTTGCTTAGTTATTAACATAGGTTTAAACATTATATTTCCGGTGCAAAAGTAAAATTGATATCGCGTAATTTTTCATAAACATCAGGCTCATCAGAAACTGGTAATTCTACTGCTTTGAGAATTGCAGTTTTACCTGCCCTACAAACCAATGGATCACCACCCAGTTCCTTAACTTGAATCACTAAACCATTAGAAGCTAAGCGAATATTAAAACGACAAGATTGGCCTTTCATAGCATCATCAACAATTAAGTTTCGTTGAATAGTCTGTTTGATTAGCGCTTGGTATTTTTGTACTTCAGTCAAAACTTGTTTGTTTCTTTTTTGTTGTCTGACCGCTTGTTCTGCCTCAAGCTGCTCTTCAAGCATTTTTTCTTGTGCGGCCTTATCCTTTGCTTCTTGACGCTTTCGTTCTGCGTCTTTTAAGGCTTTTTCTTCTTGTTCGCGTTTTGCTCTAGCTTTCTTGGCTTGATCATCAGCTTTTTTCTTTTCTAACTCTTTACGTTTACGATCATCTTCAAGCTGTTTGGCTTTGGCTTTTTCCTGTTTTTGTTTTTCTCTTGCTGCCACTGCAGCTTGTTCAGCTTTTTTCTTGTCTAATTGCTGTTTTTTAGTTTCTGCTTTCAATTTTGACACTTCGGACTCTTGTTGCTTGCGTTTTCTTTCTGCAATAGCAGCTCTACGCTCGAGTTCTTTTACCCTATCTTCTTCTTTTATACGTTTGGCTTTTTGTTGGTCTTTCACTTTTTGAACTTGTTTTTGCAGTTGACTCTGGTCAATTACTTTAGCTTCAATAATGGGCTCAGGATTAAATGCTTCAGGCGCCACCTTGGGCAAAGAGAAATGCCCACTTACCAGTAAGGTCGCAATAACCGCTATATGCATAAACAACGAAATAGAAAACGCAATACGCAACTTAGACATATGGTTTGTTATTCCTCAGGCGGCGCGGTCATTAAGCCGACAGAAGGCGCACCGGCCCTTTGTAATAAAACCATTAACTGCACAACTTGACTGTAAGCTACCGCGCCATCACCTTTAACAACTACAGGTGTTTCAGGTTCAACTTGAAGGTGTGCAGCCACTAAAGTCGCCAAATCTACTGCTGACATTGGTTCTTGCTGACTGTCACCCACATTCAAAAAATATTGGCCTTGCGCATTAACAGATGCCACTAGAGGAGGTTTGGATTCTTCGTCCAAGGGTTGAGCTTGAGCTTTGGGCAAATCCACTTTCACACCTTGAGTAACAAGTGGCGCCGTTACCATAAAGATAATCAGCAACACTAACATTACGTCAATATATGGAACCACGTTTATTTCTGAGACAGGGCGTCTACGTTTTCTTACATACATAGTCAATCAGCCTAAGCAGCAGGTTGGGTAGGGTGAGCCGTATCTGCACTTGAGGACAGTGCTTGCCTATGTAAAATACTGGAGAATTCCTCCATAAAATTGCCGTAGCTATTTTCAAGTTTTTCTACTTGATGACTAAACCGGTTGTAAGCAATTACCGCTGGTATTGCAGCAAACAAACCCATAGCTGTAGCAATCAATGCTTCGGCAATACCTGGCGCAACCATTGACAAGGTAGCTTGTTGTTGCCCACCTAAAGCAATAAACGAATTCATTATGCCCCACACAGTGCCAAACAAACCAATATAGGGACTAATAGATCCTGTTGTGGCTAAGAAAGGTAAGCGGCTTTCCAAACGATCTATTTCACGAGATAAAGACACCCTCATAGCTCTTGAAGTACCTTCCATAACCGCATCTGCTGGTGTGGAAGGGTTTTTACGTGACCGAACAAATTCTTTAAAGCCAGCACAGAACATACTAGCCATGCCTTCTAGAGATTGGCGTGCAGCTAATTCTTGATAAAAACGGTTGAGATCAACACCTGACCAAAATTTATCTTCAAATTTTTTCATTTCAGAACGAGCAAAATTTAACGCTCGGCTGCGTTCAAATATGAATGCCCATGAGGCAACAGATGCCGCAAGTAATAACAACATAACCAGTTGCACAAGCAAACTGGCTTCAAGAATAAGATCAACAAAAGATAACTCAGATGGCACTTGAAAATTCCCCTAAAATTTTGTCAGGAATAGCTTGTGGTTTCATACTAGATAAATTGACACAAGCCACTCTGATTAACGCACTGACCAAACACTTTTCGTTTGGACTTATTATTATTTGTTTGAATACTAAACTAGCACGCTTTAATTCTACTATTTCAGACTGAATACACAACAATTCATTGAAACGAGCAGGCGCATGATTGTCCATTTCAACACGTTTGACGACAAAACCCACAGAATGTTCCAAAAGAATGTCTTGCTCTGTGCCCATTTGCCTTAACCACTCGGTTCTGGCGCGCTCTAAAAACTTCAAATAGTTAGCATAATAAACTATGCCTCCCGCGTCGGTGTCCTCGTAATACACTCGCACATTGTGACTATGTTTGTTCATGGTAAGTTACTTTTATAGATGCTAAGAGAATAGTTATTACTTTTACATACCTAAGTCTAAGGTATCAAATATCCCAACCTGTGAATCTTTATGCTAACAAACAATATGAAATGCTGAACTGAACATTTACTTCACTGAAAAACTTTCTTATTTATCATGATTTTAGCAGAAACAAAGACATACACTCTAACGATATGAACACTTTTAAAATGAATAATTATTCAATTAAATAGAACTAACACTTAACTAACAAAACACTAACAAGCAATAGTAAAATTAATAGTTTAAAAATCAAACGAATTAAAATACCCTTTATTATTCAGTAGGTTGGAAACAAAATAAAGCGAAATAAACATTTTATTTACATTTTTGATTAAAACACATTAGATTTTCTAATCCTTTGATTAATTTAATTCAATTGAACCTTTGGTTTATTTAACTAGAATACGTCTTGTTTTCTGAACTGCACATTGTTTTCCAAATGAGGCAAACGATGAAGTAAATAGTTTATTTGACATGTTCCCTGGATTTATTTCCTTTAACACTAGTTGTTTGGCCCACATTTATTATGTGGGCTTTTTTTTTGCCTGAAGGTTTTAGAGTCAATTACTCTGCTGAGTAATCTTTACCAAAGTGCAAGAAAGCACGTTGTGTAGCAATACGCCCCCTAGGAGTACGTTGCAAAAATCCCTGTTGGATTAAAAAGGGTTCAATCACATCTTCGATGGTTTCTCGTTCTTCACCAATGGCCGCAGCGAGGTTATCCAGACCCACAGGCCCACCCATAAATGTTTCAATGATAGCCAACAGTAACTTTCGGTCCATATAATCAAGACCTTCTTTATCGACATCCAATATGTCCAACGCTTGACTGGCGACCTCTAGGGTAATATTTCCATCGGATCTGACTTCAGCAAAGTCTCTCACTCGACGTAATAGGCGGTTGCTTATTCGAGGTGTACCTCTGGAACGTCTGGCAATTTCAAGAGCACCTTCTTCGTTTAGGTTTAGGTTCAAATAACTCGCCGAGCGTTTTACAATTTGTGTGAGATCCTTAATATTATAAAATTCTAGACGCTGCACTATGCCAAAACGATCTCTAAGAGGCGAAGTTAACGAGCCCGCTCTTGTTGTTGCACCTATTAACGTAAAAGGCGGCAATTCCAATTTTATTGAGCGCGCTGCTGGGCCCTCTCCAATCATAATATCCAGTTGGTAATCTTCCATTGCTGGATAAAGAATTTCTTCTACAACTGAACTAAGACGATGAATTTCATCAATAAACAACACATCGTTTTCTTCAAGGTTTGTCAAAAGTGCGGCTAAATCACCGGCTTTTTCAAGCACAGGTCCAGAGGTGGTTTTAATATTCACCCCCATCTCGTTTGCCACAATATTTGCTAAGGTAGTTTTACCTAAACCAGGAGGACCAAATATGAGTAAGTGATCTAAGGCATCGCTACGTTTTCGCGCTGCCTCAATAAAAATTTCCATTTGTGAGCAGACATGATCTTGACCAGTATAATCAGCCAACATTTTAGGTCGTATGGCACGATCAACTACTTCATCTTCGTGGCTGGCGGTAGGTTTTATTATGCGGTCTGCTTCAATCATGCGGTGTTTTACTAATCGTTATAAATAGTGTTTTTTTATACAGTAACAAAATTATTGAAAGCCGTCTGTAAAAGACTGTTCTGTTTAATTTCTTTTTGTTAAACCATGGCTCGTAGCGCTTCTCGAATAAGTGTTTCGCTACTTATTTCTTCTTTATACACTGCGTTTATCACTCTAATCGCCTGTGGGGGTTTGTATCCCAAAGCAATCAGTGCACTTAACGCTTCTTCTTTTGAATCGGTACGTTGCACAAAGGTATTTTCTACTGGCAAATCTGGTGTCAGATGAACTGTATCTGTATATCCCTGTTCTTTTGCTAACTTACTTAATCTATCGCGCATTTCAATGACTAAACGTTCTGCGGTTTTTTTGCCCACCCCGGGAAGTTTGGTTAACCCTGTCACATCTTCCATACTCACACATTGCATAAACTGTTGGGCGTTCATACCAGATAAGATAGTTAACGCTAATTTTGGCCCTACTCCGCTGGCTTTTATTAGCTCGCGGAATACCGCTCGTTCTTGTTTATTGGCAAAACCAAACAACAACTGGGCATCTTCACGCACTACAAAATGAATACACAAATTGGCTTCTTGGCCAATTTCGGGCAACTGATAGAAACTGGTCATAGGCACTTGTACTTCGTACCCCACGCCCCCTGCTTCAATCAGAATTTCAGGTGGCTGCTTTTCAATCAAGATGCCACGAATATTACCTATCATTTTGTTTCCTTGGGTTTTAAGTCTTTTGCTCGTAGTGGCAGCTTATCTCAAGCGACCACGTACCGTTTTTGTAGCTTGGCCAGACATTTTTATCAAACTTTGTTGGGTGTGATTGTGACACAAAGCCACAGCCAGAGCATCAGCAGCATCGGCTTGAGGATTGGCTGCCAAGCCTAATAAATAGGTCACCATATGCTGAACCTGAGATTTATCCGCACTGCCTTTTCCCACAACGGATTGTTTGATTTGTCTTGCTGAATATTCGGCAACAGGTAAATCAAAAAAAGTAGCAGCCACAATCGCCGCACCTCTTGCTTGACCGAGCTTTAATGCTGAGTCAGGATTTTTTGCCATGAACACTTGTTCGATCGCAAACTCAGTAGGTTGGAATTGGTTGATAATTTCTCTCACGCCATCGAAGATTTGTTTTAACCTTGGCGCAAGCTCATCGCCTTGTAACCGAATACAACCACTGCCGATATATTCAGATTTTTGGCCCACTTTTTTTATCACGCCGTAACCGGTAATACGAGAACCGGGATCAATTCCCAAAATAATCGCCATTAGATCATCGCTCGAGTTGTCGTAGTTAAAGACTTAAGCTGACGATTGAATTTATTGATTGGCATCTGGTACATATAAAGAGATTGCCTCGCGGTTAGTGTCCGACCACACTTTTTGCATTGCACAGTGTTTGTCTAGCCATAAATAGGCAGAGTGTTCTGTCAAACTTATCACTTGGTCGTCGGCGACTTCAACCGCGAATACGTGTTCTGTGTTGAAAGGGGTGTCAGGGGGATAGCGGTGTTTCCATCTATCGCGAATTTCATAGGTATTAATTTTTTGGCAATCGATTAATTGATAGACCTTTTGAGTAATATCGATGCTAGTTTCTTCCAACACTTCGCGGCGTGCCGTTTCGCAGGGTTTTTCCCCCAGCTCTAGCGTTCCAGTTACCGATTGCCAAAATTCAGGATCATCATTTCTTTGCATCACCAACACCTGCCCTGACTGGTTATATACAACCGTCAGGGCAGATTGAGGAATACGGTATTTTGCTTGCATTGTATTAGTCGACTAAATCGATTAATCCGCTTTTTTTTCTATTACCGTTTGAATTGAAAGCTCTTTGAGTTGTTCTGGGTTGGCTTCGCCAGGTGCGTCTGTCAAAGGACAAGCCGCAGTGTTGGTTTTAGGGAACGCCATCACATCTCGAATAGAGGTTGCACCTGTCATCAACATCACTAAGCGGTCTAAACCAAAGGCTAGGCCAGCGTGAGGCGGCGCACCAAACTTAAGAGCTTCTAACAAAAACCCAAATTTCATTTCGGCTTCTTCGTCACTAATACCTAACAATGAAAATACTTTAGCTTGCATATCTTGTTGATGAATACGTACCGAACCACCACCCAACTCACAGCCATTTAACACCATGTCGTATGCATTAGACAACGCACCAGCTGGATTAGCAGCGAGTTCATCAGGAGTCATATCGCGAGGAGCAGTAAAAGGATGATGTAGTGCATGGAACTGCCCATCAAATTCTTCAAACATAGGGAAGTCGACCACCCAAAGTGGTTTCCATTCACCTTCTAACAATTCTAAGTCTTCACCTAGTTTTAATCGAAGGGCACCCAAGGCTTCTGTCACAACAGTGTTAGTGTCAGCACCAAACAGCAGAATGTCACCGCTTTGTGCACCACTGCGTTCAACAATACCTTTAGCCACGTCTTCAGTTAAAAATTTAAGGATAGGTGATTGCAACCCTTCCATTCCGGCGTCTAGGTCGTTGACTTTCATCCACGCCAAACCTTTAGCGCCATAAATGCCTACAAACTTACCGTAGTCATCAATTTGTTTACGTGACAACTTTGCACCGCCAGGCACACGAATCACCGCAACACGCCCTTTCGGATCATTTGCTGGACCAGAGAACACTTTAAATTCAACGTCGTTAAGCAAATCTGCTACATCAGTCAATTCTAATGGATTACGTAAATCAGGTTTGTCGCTTCCAAAGCGGCGCATCGCATCCGCGTAAGTCATACTAGGGAACTCGCCCAAATCGACTGACAACATTTTTTGGAACAAGTCACGTACCAGACCTTCAGCAATCGACATCACGCCATTTGCATCTAAGAAAGTGGTTTCAATATCGATTTGGGTAAATTCAGGCTGACGGTCAGCACGTAAGTCTTCATCACGGAAACATTTTACGATTTGGTAATACTTGTCCATGCCTGACATCATCAATAATTGTTTAAACAATTGTGGTGACTGCGGCAAGGCAAAAAATTGGCCTTTGTGCGTACGGCTAGGGACTAAATAATCACGTGCGCCTTCTGGTGTGGCTTTGGTCAAGATCGGGGTTTCGATATCTAAAAAACCATCACTCTCAAGATAGTTACGTACACTGCTAGTCACTTTAGCTCTGAATTTTAAACGGTCACTCATCAAAGGACGACGTAGGTCTAAATAACGATATTTCAAACGCTGCTCTTCAGAATTTTCTTGGTTCCAATCTAGTGGTAACGGAGCGGCTTTATTTAAGATAGTTAAAGATTTACCCAGCATTTCAATTTCGCCGGTCGACATATCTTTGTTCACTTGGCCTTGTGGTCTGGCTCGAACTAAACCTGTGAGCTGAACACAAAATTCATTTCTTAGAGTCACGGCCGTATCAAAAACATCGACTAAATCTGGGTCAAATACCACTTGCACCACACCTTCGCGGTCTCTTAGGTCGAGGAAAATAACCCCTCCCAAATCTCGGCTGCGATTGACCCAGCCACACAAAGTGACAGTTTGTCCGATATAAGATGAATTGATATTGCCACAATAGTCCGTGCGCATGAAAAACGACCTCTAAAAACGTAAACACTGATGAAAAAATAAGGCCGCGAAGTATATACCCAAACCACCTTAAAATACACGCTTCAGGTGGCTTGGATATAAACTGAATCGACATCAACACGAATTAAATTATTTGTTTTAGTAAGAAAATGTTGCATCCATAGACTATTGAAAATTAATTCTGCATATTTATCCCCATAAAAACTAAAAACAGGGATAAAGGCATGCTAAAAATAAAAGATATATCAAAAACTTACGACAATGGGGTAAAAGCCCTTAACAATGTCAACTTGGATATTCCAAAAGGCTTGTTTGGCTTGCTTGGGCCCAATGGAGCGGGAAAATCTAGTTTGATGCGCACTATTGCCACGCTTCAGCAACCCGATACAGGCAGTATTCAATTCGATAAAATCGATGTGCTGACCCAGCCCAACGAATTACGTCAACGCTTAGGTTATTTACCACAAGATTTTGGAGTGTACCCCCGTGTTAGTGCTTACGACTTATTAGATCATTTAGCTATTCTTAAAGGCATTGATAACAAAGGGGAACGCAAAGAAGCAGTTGATGGCTTATTGGCTCACACAAATTTGTTTCAACACCGTAAAAAAGCGGTCAGTGGCTTTTCTGGGGGCATGCGCCAACGTTTTGGTATCGCTCAGGCGTTATTGGGCGATCCAGATTTACTGATTGTAGACGAACCCACAGCTGGTCTTGATCCAGAAGAGCGTAATCGTTTCCATAATCTTCTTGTGACTTTAGGCGAAGAGAAAGTCATTATTCTATCGACCCATATAGTCGATGACGTATCTGAGCTTTGCCCGAACATGGCTGTTTTGGGTAACGGGCAAATTTTACTTCAAGGTAATCCAGTGGATATTACCGCCGACTTAAACGGACAAATTTGGCGTAAAACAGTGTCAATTGATGAAGCAGCAATATTAGAGAATACGTTGCCTGTTATCTCAAAACGTCTGTTTGCTGGTCGCACCGTATTGCATGTTCTGGCGCCTGATGCGCCTGAGGGTTTTGAAAGTACCCCTGCGACTCTAGAGGATGTATATTTTTCTACCTTACATAACTCTCGACAAAACTCTCATTCAACCCAAGTAGCATAAGGAAGCTCTGTTATGTTTACTCAAATGTTAAGGTTTGAATGGCGCTATTTTACTCGCCAGCCCTCTTTTATCGTGACTTGTTTAGTTTTTTTCTTATTGCCATTCCTTGCCATCACCATTGATGGAGTGCAAATTGGTTCAGGTGGAAATGTGTTGTTTAACAGTCCCTTTGCTGTTAGCCAAACCATGCTAATTTTTGGCCTGATTAGTATGTTTATGGTGGTCAATTTTGTAGCCAGTACTGCCACACGAAACCATACATCTTTCATGTCAGAGATTATTTATACCAAACCCATCAAACCTTTAAGTTACAACCTTGGACGGTTTTTTGGCGCTTATTTAATATGCCTAGCCGTATTTGCCATGGTGCCATTAGGTTTATTTATAGGCAGCTTAATGCCTTGGATCGATGGCGAAAGAGTTGGCCCAAATAGTTTGATGATGTACTTACAACCCTTCTTGATTTTTTCCACCACCACTATTTTTGTTCTTGCAACTTTATTCTATGGGGTCACTAATTTCTTTAAAAGTGTGATGGCTGGTTACATCTGTGCCTTGGGTTTGTTTATTTTATATTTCGTTTCAGGGCAAGTATTTAATGAACCCGAGCAACGAACCATAAGAGCATTACTTGACCCATTTGCCATAGGTTCATTTCGCGAATATACACGCTATTGGACAGCCTTTGAAAAGAACGCATTATTACCCGTTCTTGAGGGTGCAATATTACAAAACCGTTTATTGTGGCTAGCGGTGGGAAGCTTTATTCTTCTGACCGCAGGTCGACTGTTTAAGCCGTTAACGCTAAGCGCAAACAAAACCAGCAAAAAATCCAAGAAAGAAAGAATAGACGTTATTCCTGCCAACAGTAATATTGCGATTAAGGCCTCATCCAAAAACGGTTTTGCGCAATTTTTCATTCGCACCAAATTTGAAATTAAGCAGGTAATGCTGAGCCCAGCATTCCCTGTTTTATTGCTGTTTTCAGCCTTTCAACTTATTGCCGGCTTTCTTAACATAAATGGAGCTTTTGGCGCCCCAAACTGGCCACTCACTCAAACCTTAGTGCAAATCATTGTGGGTGCTTTTAGCCTAATGACGATTATTGTCATTACCTATTACACAGCAGAAGTGGTTTGGCGTGAACGTACTGTAGGTATGGGCGATATTATCGACAGTATGCCCGTACGCAACGTCACTTTTTGGTTATCAAAATTACTTGCAGTGATGTTAGTGATTGTATCGCTGCATTTTGCAGGATTGGTCATCGCTATTGTCAAACAATTGCTTTCGGGTTATGAAAACATTGAGTTCGGGCAATATTTGATCAGCTTACTGTATTTTGCTGTGTTGCCCTTTTGCCTACTCATAGTATTGGCGTTTTTACTCCAAGTATTAAGCCCCAATAAATATGTGGGCATGTTAATTTTTGTTGGCTACATAATTGTATCCAGTGTGTTTGGTCAAATAGGCATTGAACACAACATGTTTAATTTTGGCACCGCACCTGTTTTGCAATACTCAGATTTAAATGGCTATGGCTGGTATATACAGACTCAGAATTGGTACATGCTTTATTGGACAGCTCTGTCAGTGGTGTTGGGTGT
This sequence comes from uncultured Paraglaciecola sp., assembly GCF_913020055.1. GTDB lineage: Bacteria > Pseudomonadota > Gammaproteobacteria > Enterobacterales > Alteromonadaceae > Paraglaciecola. The sequence continues at coordinate 46,690 of NZ_CAJWCF010000005.1, forward strand.
GATGAGTTATGGTATGTGGCAAAGGGGCCCTCAGGCATCGCTTAAACAACGTTTTAGTTTGTTAAGTTATCAGCTAGGTAATCAAGGCAAAAGTATTGCAGCGGTAGCATTAGTCATATTTATATCTACAGGTGGCTATATTCATTACAACACCAAAGTGTTGAATGATTTTTATGGCCAAGATCAGATTTTGGATACACAAGCCGATTACGAAAAAGATTACATTGAATTTCGTGATGCACCTATGCCAAGTGTCGTAGCCATTAATGCCACAATAGATGTTTTCCCCAAAGAGCGACGTATCCAAGCCAACGCCTCCGTCAATCTGATTAACCGCACAGACCAGCCCATCAGTCGTTTTCTGGTGAATATTCCACGCTTCACAAAAGACTATAATGTAGTGATCCCAGGTGGTGAATTAGGTGAAACCAACACCAAATACAACCTTGCATGGTTCGAATTTACTCAGCCTATGGCACCTGGTGAAGAGCGCACCGGTCAACTGAATGTTATCCGAGCTCACCAAGGGTTTAAAGACAGAGGTGAAGACAATACCTTAGTGAAGAACGGTACGTTTATAAACAACTTCGAATTGTTCCCATCTTTTGGTTTCAACGAAGGTTACCAAATAAGAGATCAACATGAACGCCGTAAACGAGACTTAGAGCCTTTACAGCGGGCATATAAACTTGAAGATACTAGCCGCTATACGGAAAGTTTTTTTGGTAGTGGTGTCGAGTTTATTGATTTTAGTGCCACAGTCTCTACAAGCGATGATCAATTTGCCATTGTGCCTGGATATTTGCAAAAAGAATGGCAACAAGATGGCCGCAATTATTATAGATACGAGATGGACGCCCCGATGGTCAACTTTTTTAGTGTGATGTCGGCTAACCTAGAGAAGAAAACAGTCGAACATGATGGGATTAATATCGAGGTCTACTACCATAAAAATCATCATTGGAATGTGGACAGAATGATTGAGTCTAGCCAAGACTCTCTCGACTACTTTCAAAAAGTATTTAGCCCTTATCAACACAAGCAATTAAGGATTATTGAGTTTCCAGGTTACCGTGGATTTGCACAAAGTTTTGCAAACACTGTGCCCTATTCCGAAAATATTGGTTTTATTTCGGACTTACGTAACCCTGAAGATATTGACCCAGTTTATTATGTCACTGCTCACGAAGTGGCTCACCAGTGGTGGGGGCATCAACTCAACGCTGCCAATGTGCAAGGTAGCGCGGTATTGTCTGAAACCTTATCGCAATACAGCGCGTTAATGGTCATGAAGAAAAAGTATGGTGAAATAAAGCTACGTAAGTTTTTAACCCATGAATTGGATCGTTATTTAAGAGGTCGCAGTGCAGAACGGATTGAAGAAATGCCACTGCTACGCGCAGAAAACCAACAATACATTCATTATCAAAAAGGCTCTATAGTGATGATGGCCTTGGTTAACAAACTAGGTGAAGAGCGTCTTAATAAAGCCTTACAAGCATTGCTATACGAATATCAGTTTAGAGAAGACTTGTACCCTACCACTTTGGACTTGGTGAGACATTTAGATAATGTATCGAACGAGGCAGAACAGGCTTATATTAAAGACTTGTTTGAGCAAATCACTATTTACGATTTGCGCGCCAAAGAGGTGGTAAAGGAAGAGCTTGAAGACGGCAAAACCAAGGTTATATTAACGGTATCTGCACAACAATTTAGTGCAGATGGAAAAGGACAAGAAACCGAACAGCCTTTTAATGAAGAGGTTGAAATTGTTTTGTTTAGCGACGATCCAAACAAATTTGATGCCGACAACAAAGTGATTTACCAAGGATTGCATCGTATAGAAAGTGGCGACTCAGTGATCGAACTAATAGTAGATGAAGTACCTGGTTTTGCAGGTATTGATCCATTTGTACGTTTTATTGACCGAGACACTGGCAATAATATTATTAAGTTGTAATGCTAAAAACTTGTTAAGCTAAGCCCTCATTTTGAGGGTTTTTTTTTGCAACCCAATAAATGACACAGCAACATGACGACTATTTAGTGGAGCCAGCCCATCTCAACTTTGTTAAATTTGCAGTACACCAATGAAAACAAGTGAAGGTTTATAATTCAGTTGGTGTTTTTAAAAAAGTTAATCAACTGTGCGGCTATTTAAAAACCGCAAAATTTATTTAGTCAGCCTGTTTGCTGTCACTCAACTACAAAAACCTAAGAGCAACTTATGCCATCACCATTGTCACATATACGCGTACTAGAACTCAGTCGTATTTTAGCGGGGCCTTGGGCCGGACAAATGTTGGCGGACTTAGGTGCAGAAGTGATTAAAGTAGAAAAGCCGATACAAGGTGATGACACTCGTCACTGGGGTCCCCCTTATTTAAATAATCAACAAACTGAAAACCCAACAGATTCAGCATATTTTTTATCGGCCAATCGAGGTAAACGCTCGATTACGGTCGATATACATCACCAAGATGGACAAGCCGTTATTCAGCAACTTGTAGAAAGCTGTGATGTCCTGATAGAAAACTTTAAGGTAGGCAGTTTACAAAAATACCACCTAGACTTTGCTAGCTTATCAGCGATTAATCCTAAATTGATTTATTGCTCTATCACAGGTTTTGGCCAAGATGGGCCTTATGCTCAAAGAGCCGGATACGACTTTCTGTTACAGGGTATGGGCGGACTAATGAGTGTAACGGGGCAGCCTGATCATTTACCTGGTGGAGGCCCACAAAAAGTCGGCGTGGCTTTAACCGACATCATGACAGGAATGTATGCCACCACGGCTATACAAGCGGCAATAATTGAGCGAGAAAAATCTGGTTTAGGTCAACATATTGATCTGGCTTTACTTGATGTACAAGTTGCGTGTTTAGCCAATCAGGGTATGAACTATCTGGTTAGCCAAGACATTCCTAAGCGCATGGGTAATGCCCACCCTAATATTGTGCCCTACCAAACGTTTCAAACAGCGGATGGCTTTATCATTTTGACCGTTGGTAACGACTCACAATTTGCAGATTTTTGTGAGGTAGCGGAATGCCAAGCGTTAATCCAAGACCCTCGCTTCACCACTAATCAAGCAAGAGTGCGCAACAGAGAAATTGTAATTGAAACATTGGCAGAAATCATCAAAGCAAAAAGCAGTGATGTTTGGTTACAACAACTAGAAATAAAAGGCGTTCCATGTGGCCCAATCAACGACATTGCGCAAGTATTCGATAACCCACAAGTTAAACACCGCAATATGCTAGGTGAACTAAACCACCCCGAAAATGGCAAAGTACCAACAGTCGCCAACCCTATTAATTTTTCACGTACCCCTATCGAGTACAATCAGGCACCTCCGAATCTTGGAGAACATACGGAAAATGTGTTGTCAGAGCTATTAGGTTATGACAAAAACACCATTAGCCACCTGCGCCATTCAAAAATAATTTAATTAAAGTTACGCACTGCCTAACATCAATTTTTGATGCGGATTGTATAGTTTAACCCTGATTATTGGTTATAGTCTTGGTGATTACATTCACTTCTAATCGGATTTCCAATCATGGCTAATTTTATTCGACTCACTTTTTTCCTATCGCTAATAGTTTTCACTTTTGCATTGAAGGCTCACCCTGATGAGGTGTTATCAAATACAGAGACCTTAGCTCCTGGAGCTTCCTCAGCACCCGCTTCAATTGGGGATGTAAAGTGGATATCGGGTTATTGGCAGGGTGATATCTGAGGTGGTCAGTTCGAGGAAATTTGGTCACAACCCTCGGCAGGCTCTATGATGGCTTCCTTCAAATTTATTCAAGATAATCAAGTAAGATTTTATGAATTGATGGCCATATCAGAACATAAAGGTAGTCTCATTTTACGACTCAAACACTTTGGTCGAGATCTCATTGGTTGGGAGGAGAAAGACCAAAGCATGGATTTTAAGTTGGTTAGGTTCACTAAGACTTCAGCTTACTTTGAAGGTTACACCTATAATCTGGTCAACCAGAATGAGATGCATGTCTACGTGGTAATTGACAATGACGGGGAAAAGCAAGAAACAAAGTTTGTATTTAAGCGGCGTTCACAATAAGCCAAAAAACTTTTTTATTGCAGTGTAAATTACTCATTTATTGAGCATTTATTTGCTAGACAATCAGTCCCGACAAGAATAGATTAGTTACTTAATATAAATCACTGATTTATATAACAAAGGACTGAGAAATTGATAAAAATACCCGAACAAAAATCTAATGCTGATATTGAAGTACTGATAATAGATGGCCAGGACCTAGTACATACAGTGGTTAGGGGGGCTTTGCTTGATGCGGGTATTGAAAAAGTAAAAAGTGCTCACAATTCAGACTCAGCATTAAGGTTTTGCCAAGCAACACGTTTCGATATGGTACTGATTGCCTTTGACGTCAAAAGTGACAAAGATGGTTTTAACTTATTGGAAGAAATGAAGTTCAAGGGTTACATCACTAAAACCACTTGTGTGATATTTCTAAGTGCAGATACATCTAAAGGTTTAGTCAATTGTGTAGTGGAAATGGAGCCCACTGATTTTTGGGTCAAACCACTGGATCGCTTAAAAGTTGCCAAGCGTATTGGTCAAGTTATTGCCATCGAAAAGAAACTTTACGCCTTGCGTTTTTGTTTTGACCAAGGTGAATTTCCTACGGCTATTTATTACGCTGAACGCCAGTTACAAGACTCATCTTTGACATTGTATCACCCGCATATTAATCGATTGATTGGCAGAAGTTTATTTAATATGAAGGAGTATCAAGGGGCACAAGAATTCTATGAAAATCTGGCTGAAAAATATTCTTACGCATGGGTACAGGTGGGTTTAGCCGCAACTTTACTTAAACAAAAAAAGATAGATGAAGCAACCGAATTAACCTCCGCACTGCTTTTACGAAATGATACAAAATTTGCTACCTACGACTTACTGGCGGAATATCATATTGATAATGAAGACTATCAGCAAGGGTATGAAATTATTCAAGAAGCGACTAAATTAGCTCCCCGTAGTATTGAACGAAATAAAAAATCATGGAACTTAGCCAGATTAAATCATGACAGAATGGGGCAATACCTAGCCACCAGAAATATTGCCAAATACGCTAAAAACTCGATTCATGACTCACCCGCTTTACAACTTAATGTCATCCGCTCTGGTTCAGATCTGGCAGGCACCTTATCTGAAACCGAATCAAATAAGCTGTTAATCAACACTGAAAAAACGCTAGAACTATTAAAACAAGACTTTGCTGCAGCCTCCGATTTGGGCGATCAGATCACTGTGATCGAAGTAAGACTGCTTAACTTGCGCCAAAATAAAAAACAAGCAGAACAAGTCATGTTGCAACACACTCGAGCAAGTGCCTTGAAAAATTTCGAAGACAACCTAGATAAAGTTAAAGCCTTTCATGAAGTCGGTTTGTGGGAGCAATCAATGCGTTTGCTTGAACAGATGAAAGATGAAGTTGGCAATGACTCCTTTACCGGAAAAGTGTTGAGTGAATATTTAGAGCAAGAGTCAAAAGAGCGACAAGACATTCGTTATAGCCCAAAAGAATTGGGTGAAATGGCTTCTGCCTATTATAAAAACAAACGCTATAAACCTGCTTATAACTTACTCTGCCAAGCTGCACAGCTGTCACCGAACAATCCCAACATCACTATTAGCCTATTAAAAGTATTGGCCATTTTAGCAGAAGTAGAAGGACTAACCGAAGAAGAAACGGAAAGTGTCTCCAGCTGTTTAGAGGCTTTAGAAGGAGTGACTTTGTCTGAAAGTCAACAAGTTAAGTTGGATGACTATAATCAACGAATTGATAAAGTACTTGAGACAGAGCAATAACTTAGGTTTTGGATTTAGTTACTGTGACTAGAGAGTATTTTCTAACCTTAGGCTAACCAAAAAGTCATTTTCATTTTGACATTGCGCACTTTGTCCAGGATGTAATCTTTCCTCTATTATTAGGGCCAGCACTTTTTCGTTTTGCAAAATAAATACCACTGACTCTCGTAACCAAGGGGCTATTTTCCACTGCTTAAACCATTGTTTAACGGGTTTTGAATGATCCGCACCAGCAGGTTTAAACTTTGCACCATATCCACCTAATCTTATCACCACCGCGCCTAATGCTGGGTCAATGGTTATCTGTGACTTTCCATCAACCGGCGTTTTAACTGATTTCGAAAAGAGCAGCCCCCCTAAACCATCAGGTAGCTGAATTTTTTCTTCTCCTAGCCATTCTTTGCTGTAGGCGTTGTGTTTTACTGGCACATTGATCACAAATAACTGCTGATCAAATCGCCTGAACTGCCAAGTATTCCATTGTAATATTGGTGTAGAGTCTTCAGCAGCTTCTAATAAATCAGGTGTAAGTCGACTTAACACTGCTAAAGATGGGTTTTGCATACCCAATTCGGACAACCAATAACGTACTATTTGATGTAACCATGACTGACTTAACTGCTTTAGGGCTGGCAGATGTAAACTATATACAGATGCTCTTATTTGTTTGAGCTTTTCAGCGCAGGTTTCATCCAATAAACTTTGTTGCTCGGCGCAAAGTGTGGCACTTCTAGCCACTGAACGAGAAATTTCTGGCCAACGACCTTGTAATACAGGCAATACATCATGGCGCAAAAAGTTACGTTCGAAATCCGTGTTTTGATTAGACTCATCTTCACACCATTGCAATTTATGCTGCAGTGCATAATCCCAAATAACCTGTTGCGATGAGTCTAAAAGCGGTCGATAAAATCCTACTTTTTTGTCAGATTGTAATGGGCATTGAACATTCCAAGTGCGATTCATCGAAGATAAGCCTTTAGGCCCCGCTCCCCGCTTTAACTGTAATAAAAAAGTTTCGAGTTGGTCGTCCTGATGTTGTCCAAGAAGTACTTGGCTATTAGCCGGTGCTAACGCAACTAACTTGTTATAACGCGCCTCTCTGGCTTGTGCTTCAAGACTTTGCCTCGATACCACTTCAACCGAAACATTGGCGGTTTGAAAGTCAATATGTAGGTCCGCACACACCTGCTGACAATGTGTTTGCCACTGGTCTGCATGTTGACTTAAACCATGATGAATATGAATTGCGCTGAGCTCAAAACTGAATTGAGCCTCTTGTAAAACGGAATGCAACGCGTGCAACAGAACATGAGAGTCTACACCACCACTGTATGCAACCACTAGATGTGTGGCCGACGAGAGTGGCTCACAACTTAGTTGTTCCTTCAGTGTATTTAATATGGACATAGTTCTCTGAATTATCTCAATAACAAAAAAGCCATCTTAAAAGATGGCTTATACAATCTATATAATGCTGATTATTTAACAATAACCAAAAGACATCAATCGTTCATAACGTTGGGCTAACAATTCCTCAGTAGATAAACTACCAAGCTGTGCAAGCTGCTGTTTTAGCGTAGCTTTTAAATTAGCTGCCATTGAGTCATGATCCCTATGGGCTCCGCCTAAGGGTTCATTTATAATTTGATTGATTAAACCTAATTCTTTAATTTGCCCTGCACTGACACCCATTGCTTCGGCTGCTTGTGGGGCTTTATCAGCACTTTTCCACAAAATTGAAGCACATCCTTCTGGTGAAATCACCGAGTAGGTACTGTATTGCAACATGTTAACTCTGTCGCCAACACCTATGGCCAATGCACCACCAGAACCACCTTCGCCAATTACAGTACATATAATTGGCACCTTTAAGCCTGACATAACTTTTAGATTACGGGCGATGGCTTCACTTTGGCCACGTTCTTCAGCACCTACGCCAGGATAAGCTCCAGGGGTATCAATAAAGGTAATAATCGGTAAGTTAAAACGCTCGGCCATTTCCATCAAGCGTAATGCTTTTCTGTAACCTTCTGGTTTAGGCATGCCAAAATTACGCTTAATTTTTTCTTTAGTATCACGGCCCTTTTGATGACCAATAATCATCACTGGCTGCCCATCAATTTTTGCTAAGCCGCCTACTATGGCTTTGTCATCGGCAAAGGCTCTGTCACCTGCAAGTTCATCAAAATCTGTGCAGATACGCTCTACGTAATCATAGGTATAAGGACGCATAGGATGACGCGCAATTTGAGAAACTTGCCATGCGCCTAAATCAGCAAAAATTTTCCTGCTTAATTCTGCACTTTTTTCTCGAAGTTTGGTGATCTCTTCTTCGATATTAACGTCGAACTCTCCGCCTTGATTGACTAGTCTCAACTCTTCAATCTTCGCTTCTAATTCAGCGATAGGTTTTTCGAATTCTAAAAAATTTACACTCATTGAACACCTAATAATTAATGTTTACAGCTTGTCATCAGTTCGCTTTTATTAACGAGTTAATGAAATTCTAAGTCAACTTGAGGTTTCCCTAACAGCTGTTGTAAGTCATATAGTAACTCATCTTGGGGAGTAACATACCACTGCGCGCCCAAGGTTAAATTTACTTTTGCATCTGGATGCACGTAATGTATCTGAACCGGACAACTTCCACCTTGATAAGGTTGCAAAATTGTTTGCAGTTTAGCCACAGTTGAGGAATTACACCAGCTTGATTCTAAATGTACTTGTAACCCTTTAGCATTTTTCTCACGGGCTTGTACTAAGTCCATGGCATCACGGGCCGACATTGTATTGCCACCAGAGAATTCATCAAAGCTGACCTGTCCACTTATCACCAATATTTTGTCTTCTTGCAGCAATTCTTCGTATTGCTCAAGCATATCAGGGAAAAATCTGACATCCACTCTGGCACTTTTATCATCTAATGTCACCAATGCCCAACGACGACCACGTTTATTGGTCATCACCCGTACCCCTAAAACTAAACCAACAGCAAAAGCGGTTTGATCTCGGTTGGTCGGTTTAAGATCAACTAAACGACAAGGTGCATAATGTTTAATTTCGCTCAAATATTGATTAATGGGATGACCTGTTAGATATAAACCTAAAGTAGTCTTCTCACCATCTAACCATACCTTTTCTGGCCAAGGTGGCACATCAGCAAAAGCTTGTTGCACCTCTTCAGGTTCAGTGGTCAATAAACCAAACATGTCTGATTGACCGGACGTTTTATCTTTAGCATGTTGACCTGCTGCGGCCAATGCATCGGGCAATGAAGACATTAATGAGGCTCTATGTGAGCCTAAATTATCTAATGCTCCTGCTAATACTAATTTTTCCAGTACACGTTTGTTAATACGTTTAAGGTCTATTTTGGCGCAAAAGTCGAATAAATCGCTAAACTTATCATGCTCTTCGCGCGCTTCAATAATCGCTTCAATTGGGCCTTCACCGACACCTTTGACAGCACCAATACCGTAGACAATGCGCCCTTCTTCATCAACAGTAAACTTATGACTACCGGCATTCACATCGGGAGGTAATATGGTTAACCCCATACGATTACACTCATCAACCAAAGTCACTATTTTGTCTGAGTTATCCATATCAGCTGACATTACAGCGGCCATAAATTCTGCGGGGTAATGAGTTTTCAACCATAAGGTTTGATAAGAAACTAAAGCATAAGCTGCCGAGTGGGATTTGTTAAAACCATAACCTGCGAATTTTTCTACCAGATCGAAAATTTTGATAGCTAGATTTGGATCAATTCCGTTTTCTTTAGCGCCTGTCTCAAATGATTCGCGCTGTTTCTCCATTTCCTCTAGCTTTTTCTTACCCATAGCACGGCGTAATAAATCGGCGCCGCCTAGACTATATCCCGACATTACCTGAGCTATCTGCATGACTTGCTCTTGATATAAGATAATACCGTAGGTGGGTTGTAATATTTCTTTCAAACATTCATGTTGGTATTCAGCGTCAGGGTAAGAGACTGCTTCACGTCCATGTTTACGATCAATAAAGTTATCTACCATGCCTGACTGTAACGGGCCGGGTCTAAACAGTGCCACTAATGCGATGATATCTTCAAAACTGTCTGGTTTAAGGCGTTTAATTAATTCCTTCATACCACGGGATTCAAGCTGGAATACAGCAGTAGTCTCGGCATTTTGCAGGACTCTAAAACATTTTGCATCAACCAAAGGGATAGCGGCGATATCAACATCAATACCTTTGCCTGATTTGATCATATCAGTTGCCCACTGAATAATCGTCAGAGTACGTAAACCCAAGAAATCAAACTTAACTAGACCAGCCGTTTCCACGTCGTTTTTATCGAACTGGGTAACCGGGTTTTTACCTTCGTCGTCACAATAAAGAGGTGCAAAATCGGTGATGACTGTAGGGGCAATAACCACCCCCCCAGCATGTTTACCAGCGTTACGGGTGCAACCTTCTAAAATACGACACATGTCGATAAGTTCTTTGACGTCTTCGTCTTCGTTGTATAACTCTGGTAAGCGAGGCTCTTCAACAAAGGCTTTTTCAAGGGTCATACCTGGAGTAGGCGGAATGAGTTTAGAGATCCGATCAACAAAACCATAAGGATGCCCCAGCACCCTACCCACATCTCGTACTACAGCTTTGGCAGCCATAGTTCCGAAAGTAATGATTTGGGAAACCGCGTCTCGTCCATACATTTCGGCCACATGATCAATTACCTCATCACGTCTATCCATACAAAAATCGACGTCGAAATCAGGCATTGATACCCGTTCTGGGTTCAAAAATCGTTCGAATAACAAATCATATTCAAGGGGATCAAGGTCGGTGATATCCAGTGCATAAGCCACTAATGATCCGGCACCTGACCCACGGCCTGGACCAACGGGAATGTTATTGTCTTTACTCCACTGGATAAACTCCATTACGATCAAGAAATAGCCAGGGAAGCCCATTTGGTTTATAACTTTAAGCTCTATCGCTAGACGTTCATCATATTCTGGGCGTTTCTCGATACGCACTTGTTCGTCCGGAAACAGGAATGCCAAACGTCTTTCTAGGCCTTCCTCAGATACCTTAACCAAAAAGTCTTTAATATCCATACCTTCAGTAGGAAAATCAGGCAGGAAGTAGGTACCTAGCTGCACGGTAACATTGCAGCGTTTAGCAATTTCTACTGTATTTTGGATGGCTTCAGGAATATCTGAGAATAGTTCTGCCATTTCTTCAGCTGTACGCAGATATTGCTGTTCACTGTATTGTTTAGGTCTACGGGGATCGTTTAACGTATAACCGTCGTGGATAGCCACACGAATTTCGTGAGCATCAAAATATTGTCTATCAACAAAACACACTTCATTGGTAGCAACTACTGGTAAATCGAATTGATGCGCCCAGTCTACTGCGCGGTGAATATAATCTTCTTCCCCAACCCTGCCGGTTCGGGTCAATTCCAGATAAAAGCGATCTGCAAAATGTTGCTGATAAAACTGAGTGACATTAGCTGCGATATCCATATTGCCTTTGGTCAGCAGCATACCTAAATCGCCCGATTTACCTCCAGATAGGATAATCACACCTTTGTTGTGTTCAACTAACCAATCTCTATCGATTGCCGCTCTATCTTTAATACTGCCGCGTAAATAGGCCTTAGAGATCAATAGGGTGATGTTTTTGTAGCCATCGTTATCCATTGCCAACAATGTTAGGCGAAACAACGAGTCTTCTATTTGGTCACTTTGTACCCAAAAGTCCACACCAATGATGGGTTTGATACCGTTATCATGCGCCTGACTATAGAACTTCACCAAGCCACACATGTTCATCTGGTCAGTAATAGCCACTGCCGGCATATTTAATTTTTTAACATGGGCAATAAGAGGTTTAACCTTATTTAGCCCATCCAACATGGAATAGTCGCTATGCACACGCAAATGTACAAAATCGACTGCTGGTTGCGGTGTTTGTTCTGTTTGTTCTGCTTGTTCTGTTTGCTCTGTCATTTAAACACCCGCCAATTGACCGTCACGCATAACTAGAGACTGCTGAACCGGCTTAAAACTCATTCGATATTGAGGTAATGGTCCAAGCTCCGCTAGCTTAGCCAAATGAAATGCTGTGGGGTATCCCTTATGTTTGGCAAAGCCATATTCTGGGTATTGTTGATCCAAATCCAACATTTCCTTATCCCGGGTTACTTTTGCAATAATGGAAGCGGCTGAAATTTCTGCAATTAAACCATCACCTTTGACCACGGCTTCACTCGAATAATCCCATTTTGGACAACGGTTTCCATCTACCATCACATGAGTTGGTTGTATCGACAATCCTTGTACCGCTCGGGTCATCGCCAACATGGTGGCCTGCAAAATATTTAGCTGGTCAATTTCTGCTGGACTGGCTCGGCCAATTGACCAAGCTAAGGCATATTGTTTAATTTCTGCAGCCAAAATATCGCGTTTTTTCTCAGATAATTTTTTTGAGTCTGCCAATCCAACTATTTTGTGCTTTGGATCAAGGATAACGGCTGCTGTCACCACATCACCCACTAAAGGGCCGCGCCCTACTTCATCTACGCCGGCAATAAACTGATTCATGTCCTTTTTTGGGCTCATGGCTGTTGCTCAATTAATTTAGCCACTGCCAATGCCGACTGCACATCAGCATCTTTTTTAAGTGACTTATGAAGGGATTCAAATTTAGTAATGAGTGACTGTTGCTCATCACCGTTTTGTGCGGTCAGCATAGGCAATAGTAACGTGCTTATTGTTTCTGGCGTCACATCGTCTTGTAACAACTCTGGAATTAACTTCTCATCTGCTAATACATTGGGTAAAGCAAAATATTTTGCTTTGTATAACCACTTCATCATTTGATAGGTCAAGCTACTTAACTTATATGCTGTCACCATATTTCTTTTACATAACATGGCTTCAAGCGTAGCTGTTCCAGATGCTAATAATACGGCATCAGAGGCAATCATGACTTCTCTGGCATGGCCTATGACCACTTGTATAGTCAAATCTGGCGTGTGGGTTTGGATATATTCATCAACCTGATCTTTACGTTGACGATTGACCACTGGAATTAACACTTTTAACCTTGGTATCTCTGACTTTAATAACAAACAAGATTGGATAAACACATCGAGTAATGTATCCACCTCTCGTTGTCTACTGCCTGGCAATACAGCTAAAACGACCTCTTCATCTTTAAGTTGCAACGAATGACGAGCTTTTTGTTTATCTGGCTTGATAGCAATATCATCGGCCATAGTGTGGCCTACAAATTCACATGGAATGTGGTGCTTGTCATATACTTGTTTTTCACAGGGGAAGATACTCAAGACTAGGTTGGTCGCTTTGGCTATCTTAAATATACGTTTTTCACGCCATGCCCAAACCGTAGGGCTGACATATTGCACAGTTTTAATACCATGCTTTTTAAGTTTTAATTCAAGTCCCAAATTAAAATCAGGCGCGTCGACGCCAATAAACACATCAGGTGGGTTAAGCAAAAAATGGTTTAGCATCGATTTACGCACAAACATTAATCTGCGGATCCTTGACAAGACTTCAACTAATCCCATCACTGACAGTTCTTCCATATCAAACAAACTTTGGCAACCTTGCGCCTGCATTTTTGGCCCAGCGATACCTTCAAAAGTAGCATTTGGATAACGCTTTTTGAGTTGTTTGATAAGACCTGCGGCAAGAATGTCGCCTGACGCTTCGCCAGCAACTATACCTACCTTAAGTGTTTTTTCGCTCATGAGTTAGCGCGCAATTCCTCGAGAAGAATGGGCTACAAAATCAGCCAAGAGTCGTATCTCGGGTAAGTTACCTGGCATAGACAAAATCAAACTAACGGCCTCTTCAGCTCCATGACCTTGTCTATATAATATTTTATAGGCGCGTTTAATTTGCAAAATAGTGTCGCTAGTAAAACCACGACGTTTTAGACCTTCGGAGTTAATACCACGAGGCCTACTATCATTTCCTAACATAACAAAAGGTGGTACGTCAGCTAAAACTATCGCCCCTCCACCCACGAAACTGTGATCGCCTATACGACAAAATTGATGTGAGGCTGTCGCGCCGCCCATAATCACCCAATCACCAATGTGAACATGTCCTGCAAGTATTGCACTAGTCGCCAAGATACTATTGTTGCCAATCACACAATCATGCGCCACGTGTACAAAACACATCAAAAGGTTATTCGAACCAATTTTAGTCACACTATTATCTTGAATGGTGCCACGATGAATGGTTACCGACTCACGGATGATATTGTTGTCACCTATAATGAGTTCGGTAGGCTCTCCAGCATATTTTTTATCTTGGCAATCTTCGCCAACAGAAGCGAACTGAAAAATATGATTGCCTTTGCCAATGCTAGTTTTCCCTTTGACTACGACATGAGATTCAAGCACGGTGTCATCACCTATACTGACATCAGCATCAATTAGGCAAAATGCCCCAATCGAGACATTCTTACCCAGTTTGGCAGAGGGGTGCACAACGGCAGTAGAATGGATCACTTGTTACAATTTCCTCATAGCACACATAAACTCAGCTTCACATGCAGGTTTTCCATCCACACTAGCCACACCATGAAACTTCCAAATTCCACGACGTTCCTTAATTAAGGTGACTTCCATATCCATGCGGTCGCCTGGTACTACCGGCATTTTAAAGCGCGCTTTATCTATACCTGCATAGAGATATAAATCGTCAGAATTTCCTGCAGTTTTAAAACCTAATACACCAGCCACTTGGGCTAAGGCTTCTAGGATCATGACACCCGGAAAGATCGGTTTACCTGGAAAATGCCCCGTAAAACAAGGTTCGTTAAAGGTGATATTTTTATAAGCGGAGATAGACTCATTCAGAGTGTAATCCGTCACTCTATCTACTAATAGAAATGGATAACGATGGGGAAGTAACTCCATGATATCTTCTATTTCGAGAGTATTTAAATTATTAGCCAAAAGGTGTTCTCCTAAACTAACCAGTCGGTAGTTAAATCACTACAGCTGCTGGCTTTTTTCCAATGTTTTGACGCGCTGATTGAGGCTAGTAATATTTCGTAATGCTACCATGTTTTTACGCCATTCTCTGTTGGCTGAAGCAGGTATACCAGAAGAATACACACCTGGCTCTGAAATACTTTTGGTGACCATACTCATGCCAGTAAAAACCACATTGTCACAAATGGTAATGTGACCATTGATGCCCACTAAACCAGCCATGCTGCAATTTTTACCAATAACAGTACTGCCTGCAATCACAGAACATGCCGCCATTGCAGTATTTTCACCAATTTCAACGTTATGTGCAATTTGGCATTGATTGTCGATGATCACGCCATCAGCCAAAATAGTATTGTCCAAGGCACCACGATCTATTGTAGTACTAGCGCCAATTTCTACTCTGTTACCAATGATTACGCTGCCAAGCTGAGGGATTTTAATCCATTGACCATTCTCATTGGCATAACCAAAACCATCACTACCGATCACGGTATTGGCTTGCACCAAACAATCTGTACCCATTATCACATTATGATAAATAGTCACATTGGCCCATAATTTTGTATTAGCACCCAGCTGTACGTTTTTACCAACAAAACAGCCTGCACCAATCACAACATTATTGCCAAGTATCACTCCTGACTCAATAACAGCATTCGCACCAATTTTAACGTCTTGCCCTAGTTTGACATTTTCACCAATGACAGCGTGAGGGGATACCTCATGCGCGGGTTCTGGTGTTGTATCTAGCAATTGTGCCGCTTTAGCAAACCCTACATAGGGGTTTTTCATAACAAGGGCGGAACAGTTGCAATGGGGTAATTCGTCTGGGTGCAAAATAACGGCTTGCGCCATCGTGTCCTGAAGCTGGCTACGATACTTACTATTTGACAAAAAGGAAATCTGACCATTGCCAGCTTTCACTAAAGTAGATAAACCACTAATGAGTGTATCTTGAGTATCAGCCCCAGATAGGTGCAACTCGGCACCTATGCTCTGGGCTAATTGAATAAGACTAATTGCGTGACTCAAAGTACCTCCGTTCGAACCACTAAGCGATCTAGTTGATTTTACCAACTTGCTCTAGAACCGATTTAGAAATTTCATTTTCTGGATTAATAAAAGCGACAGCATTAGAGTTCAATATTACGTCGTATTTTTCTTTTGCCGCTACTGCGTCAATGCCTTGTTTAATCAAACCTAACAACTTATTTTGTTCTTCTTGTAAACGCTTTTGGATTTCTTGTTGTAAGGGCTGAGCTTTACCAGTGTACTCATCACGTAAAGCGATGATTTTCCCTTCAAGTTCAGTTTTTTCTTTGGCGCTCATAGTCGCTGCATCACGCTGGTTTTTTTCCATATAATACTTGATGTCTTTTTCTAAACGACTGACTTCTTCTGTTTTATCTTTGAATTCAGCCGCGATAGTCGCTTGAATACTAGCAGCTTGTGGCATAGATTGAAAAACACCCTGTACATTCACAACACCAATTTTTTGTTCCGCAAGTACAGCTGAACTAACCATAGCGGTTGATAATAATGCACCTGCAATTAAACTTTTAGTAAACTTTTTCAAAAGGAACTCCTACTTCTTATTGTTGTTCTACGGTCAGTCTATCCCAACCAAAAATTAAAATGTTTGACCAATGTTGAAAGTGAAGAATTTAGAATCATCACCTTCTCTGTCTTGAATCACTTTCGAGAAACTAAACACCATCGGCCCCATAGGTGATAGCCATTGTACAGAAACTCCACCCGATGCTCTATAGAGTGATGGGTCACTATAATCAATTAAACCATCATCGTTGAATGAATTATTCACATTTAGCGTTTTATAACGATCGAAATCGAATTCGGTATCCCAAACATTACCTACATCGACAAATAAACTAGTACGTACTGAGTTATCAAAATCGACTTCAACAAAGGGTGTCGGCACGATTAACTCAATGCCACCCAAAATCATGGCATTACCGCCTAATGAACGAGTAGAAATTGAGATTGAATCGTTAGAGTTGTCACCTAAAATCACTTTGCCATTGGGGTCTGTGATGACTCTAGATGGTGTCACCTGAACACCACGGGGTCCTACTGTATTGTTTTCAAACCCTCTTAGTGAATCAGATCCTCCTGCGGTGAAATGTTGGGTGAATGGTAATATTTGATCAATACCACCCACGTCTCCATAACCGTTACCATAACCCATTTTCAACCTGGCTAAGAACGACCAACGCTGATTGCGCGACAATGGGAAATACCATTTTCCATCAAGTTCTGTTTTAAAATAGTTAACATCCGAGTTTGGCGTAGTGATACCAAATGATGCTCGCTGTGATGAACCTGCTGTCGGGAATATCCCTCGGTTAAGGGTGCTACGAGACCAAGCTACTGAAGCTAAGAAACTGTCATAATTAATTGCAGCATCGGGATTATTTTCATCGACAAACTGGTTATTAAAACGTGTAGTTTGAACAAAAGGTTGATTCTGGAATAATTCAACCGTGCTGTAAGTTAAGCCAAAGTTAATTCGGTTAAATTGGTCTATTGGATAACCAATATTACTGCCTATTGAAAACTGCTTACTATTGTATTGAATTAGATTAGCCGAACTACCATCAAACTCGCTATAAGATATTGAACCGCCTAAACTGATGCCATCAATAGTGAAATAAGGGTCGGTGTAAGACAGTTGCACACTCTTCTGGTAAGAAACTGTACTCACATTAAATGCAATACGCTTACCTGTACCTAAGAAGTTATCCTGCTGGATCCCTGCCTGTAAACTTAGCTTAGTGCGATCGCCATAACCAATGCCTGCGTTAAAGGCACCAGATGGTTGTTCCTTAACGGTAAAGTTTACATCGACTTTATCTTCTTCACCCGGAAGACGAACCGTTTCAAAATCAACATTTTCCATATAGGTCAAACGTGACAGACTATTTTTTGACGACTCTAACGTAGCATTAGATAACCATGAACCTTCCATTTGAGACACTGATTGACGAAGTACTTCATCAGCCGTACTGATATTTCCTGCAAAATTAATTCGTCTTACATAAATACGTTTACCTGGGTCAACAGACAAAACCAACTTCACTGTTTTGTCTTCTTCGTTGATATCAGGAATAGTAGTCACAGTTGGGTAAGCATAACCATAACGGCCGAGATACTTACTAATAAACTCTTCTGTGTAAGTCACTTCAGCTTGGTTATATAGTTCGCCCTTGGTTAATGGAAGTACCAGTTTGATGTAGTCTTCATAACCTAACAAATCACCGATTAGCTCTATGTCAGAGATAGTGTATTGTTCACCTTCCTCCACATTTAAGGTGACATATATACCAGTTTTATCAGGAGTCATTGATACTTGGGTTGAATCGATATTAAAACGCAAATACCCTCGGTCTTTGTAATAGCTGGTAATGGTTTCCATATCACCTGTTAGGGTTTGTTTCTGATAGCGAGTTTCCGACAAAAAGTCCCACCAAGGTGTATCAAATTTTAATTCAACCAGCTCTAACAATTCAGGGTCGCTGAAGGTGCTGTTACCCACTATGTTGATTTGCTGAATTTTTGCTGAGTCACCCTCTTCGAATAACAATTTAAGGTCGACTCGATTTCTTGGTAAAGGTGTAATAATCGCTGTTACATCAGCGTTATACTTTCCAATACTATAGAAAAAGTCTTTTAAGCCATTTTCAATCGAAGTCAAAACGGTTTTATCTAATGGCTCACCAACTAATATATTCGCGTCGTTTAGACTTTCTTGTAGTTGCTCATCTTTAATATCGTCATTGTCTTCAAATACAATACTACTGATAGTAGGCCTTTCAGTTACCCGCACCAACAGAGTGTCTCCATCACGAAAAATTTTGATGTTTTCAAAATGGGTTGAGGCATACATAGACCGAATAACTTGTGCAATCCGGAAGCTATTCATTTCATCGCCGACTGTAATAGGTAAATAAGTCAAAGCAGCACCTAAGGCTACACGCTGTAGACCTTCAATTCTGATATCTTTAACGACAAATTCGCTATTCGGAGCTGCTTTTGCAAAGCTAGCAATGGATAATATTAATCCGGCAACAACTAACTGTTTAAACTTCATTTATTAATATTCTTCCTAAACGCACAAGGTATATGTTGTGAATGGCACACATTGACCGATAAAAATTATAAACGCGCAATATCATTGAATATCGCAACACTCATTAATAGCAGTAGCAAAACGCCACCAATTTTAAAACCTACTTCTTGCACTGATTCTGGGACAGGGCGACCACTAAAAAGTTCTATAAAGTAATAGAGTAAGTGCCCACCATCAAGTACTGGTAGAGGTAAAAGGTTAATTATGCCCAAATTAACGCTAATTAACGCTAAAAAGCCTAAAAAATACACTAAACCTAAGCTGGCACTAGAGCCTGCACCTTGAGCGATCGAAATAGGACCACTCAAATTTTTCACTGAAACATCACCCGTTATTAGCTTTCCAAGCATCTCAATACTGAGAGTCATCAAACGCCATGTTTTGTCCATTGCTTTGGACATGGCTTTAACAAAACCATATTGATGAACAAACACCACTCCTTCTGGCCAAGGTTCAAGGGTGGGAGTAAACCCCATATATCCCTTAGTTTTTTGTTCGTCAGTCTTACTACCAATAGTTCCACTCAAGCTTACAATTTGTCCATTTCTAAGCACATCAACTTGAACAGGTTGATTAGGTCTTGTGGAAACATAACCCACTATTTGTTCCCAATTCTGCATACTAGTTCCATTTAAACTGACAATTTTGTCATTTGTCAGTAATCCAATGCGCTGAGCCGCCGAGCCTTTTTCTACGGAGCCCAATATTCCAAGCACTTTAGGACGAAATGGCGTAAGCCCCAAACTGGTAAAAACAGACATCTTATCTGGGTCGAATTTCCACTCGCTTATGTTGATTGTGGCTGATTTTTCATATGTAGTTCTTTCATCAGTCCAGTTAATAAGCATTTCATCATGACCAATAAACGACATAAACTCATACGCGACATCTTCCCAGTCAACGACTTTTCTGTCGCCAACTTGAGTTAAAATAGCATTTTTGGGGATGTTACTTTGGCTAAGAATACTATCAGGTTCAATGTTACCGACAACCGGCTTAACGGTTTGTAAACCGATTGAATACATGACAAACAAAGCAAAAATAGCGAACAGAAAATTCACGCCTGGTCCTGCAGCAATAATAGCAATACGTTTTAAAACATGTTGGCGATTAAATGCATAGGGTAGATCTTGTTCTGATACTTCATCGACTCTCTCGTCAAGCATTTTCACATAGCCACCCAAAGGAATGGCCGCTATAACGTATTCAGTGCCCAACTTATCTGTTCTGCGCCATAACGCCTTGCCGAAACCAATAGAGAATCGTTCGACCTTAACTCCACATCTACGAGCAACCCAAAAGTGCCCCCACTCATGCACAGCGACTAAAATCCCCAACGCAACGATGAAAGAAACTAGGCTAATTAGAAAACTCAAGACACAACCCTCTGCATAGAAGAGTGACTGAGTTGCTCAATAATATTCATGCTGAGTCTTCTAGCAGTCTGATCACTTTCAAGCACAGCATCAATCGTATCTAAGTCATGAGCGGATGTTTGCTGTAAACATTGCTCATTCACCTGTGCAATTTGCATGAAACCTATTTTTTCTTGTAAAAACGCTTCCACTGCTACTTCGTTTGCAGCATTAAGTGTGGTCGTTGCATATTGCCCTGCTTCGCTTGCTTGCATGGCAAGTGCTAAATTAGGGTATCTGTCAGCTTCTGGCTCAGTAAAACTAAAATTTGCCAATTGATTAAAATCTAAAGGGGGCACCCCGGATTCAATTCTCTTTGGGAAAGCCAATGCATGAGCGATTGGTGTGCGCATATCCGGGTTACCCATTTGCGCTAACACAGAACCATCTAGGTATTGGACCATAGAATGAATAATACTTTGCGGGTGTAACACTATTTGAATATCAGATGCTTCCAGTCCAAACAACCACCTAGCTTCGATAAATTCTAAACCTTTATTCATCATGGTAGCTGAATCGACTGATATTTTTCGCCCCATATCCCAATTTGGATGGGCACAGGCTTGATCTGGCGTAACCTGATGTAACTCACCCATAGGCGTAGTCAAAAATGGTCCACCAGACCCCGTTAAAAGTATCTTATTGATCCCTGCGGAACAAAGATCTCCATATTTAAAATCAACAGGCAAACATTGAAAAATGGCATTATGTTCACTGTCGATAGGCAAAATCTGCGCGTTATTCTGATTGGCCGCTTGAATAAATAAATCCCCAGACATCACTAAGGACTCTTTATTCGCCAGTAATACTTTCTTTCCTGCTTTAACCGCAGCTAACGTAGGCATCAATCCTGCGGCACCCACAATGGCTGCCATCACAGTATCCACTTCCGGCGCGCACGCGACTTGTTGCAATGCCTCATGACCGGCTAAAACTTCGCAAGTCAGTTGATGCTCTGAAAATAATGCTTTAGCGTGACTAAACTGTTTTGGGTCGGCAATGACTACATATTCTGGAGAGCATAATTTAGCTTGCTGCAATAACAACTCAATATTGCTATTCGCCGTCAATGCAAAGACACTAAATAATTCGGGATGTCTGAGAATTACATCAATAGTACTTTTACCTATTGAACCCGTCGCCCCCAAAACACTAATTTTTTGCACTTTTGGCACCTTTTGCATTACGCCATCCACATGACATAACAAAAAGCAAAAACCGGGAAGGCTGCTGTCAGGCTATCAATTCTATCCATAATACCGCCATGTCCTGGCAGTAACTTTCCACTGTCTTTTATGCCCGCGCATCGTTTAAACATACTTTCATTTAAATCACCTAGTGCAGACACTCCTACAGTTAAGGCTCCTACAACTATGTGTAACCAAATGAGTGAGGAATCATATTTAAAATGCAATGCGGCAAAAGCAATGATCGCAGATGATGCAAAAACGCCTCCCATTAATCCTTCTAGCGTTTTACCTGGTGACACCTCTGGACGTAATTTGTGTTTACCAAACTTCACTCCAACAAAAAATGCGCCTATATCTGCAGCCCAAACAATACCTAACACATAAAATATAAGTGATGCACCATAGTAAGGAAGCTCTCCATACTCATGAGCTCGCAAAGAGACTATTGCGACCCAGGTTGGAATAAGTGTCAAAATTCCAAATATGCCACGTAATACTTTACTGGTATACCAAATAGAGCTGTAGCGGGGATATGCTAGGATCATACCAAAAGATATGATCCACCAAATGACAGAAATCGAGAGAATATAAGTATATAGACTGTTTAAATGGCCTTGATACCAAATCAGATTAGTAGGTAGCAGCGCACACAGCGCCAAACACATTACTACCATGAGAGCCGCATATGCTCCTTTAGTATATGAGCGAGTCATACCAGACATGCTTGACCATTCCCACGCACCTAAACCCATCACTAAAGCGATCATAATCTGAAAGCTAAATAGTGGCAGATATAGAATGGCAAATAATGCCAACGGGGCAAGAATAAGTGCAGTAATAATACGTTGCTTTAACACATTAGCCCCTTATATTGATTATTTTTAATTAGTCTCATAATTAACTTAATTGCTCTGAAGTTTTACCAAAACGCCTTTGCCGGTCAGCAAAAACATCTACGGCAACTTGGAAAGCAGCTTCATCAAAATCTGGCCAAAAGTCTTCTGAAAAATACAATTCTGCGTAGGCAATTTGCCACAACAAAAAATTACTAATTCTTTGTTCCCCCCCGGTGCGGATCAATAAATCCACTGCGGGTAAATCCGCTGCGCAGGTGTGGCGCGAAAAAGTTTCTTCGTCGATATCTGCCACATCAATTTTGCCGGTGTGCACTTGCGTAGCCAACTGTTTAGCCGCATTAACGATATCCCAGCGACCGCCATAGTTAGCAGCAATATTCAGCACTAAGCTGTCATTGTTTTCAGTCAGTTCTTCCGCCTCGCGTATTTTACTGACCAACTTACTATCAAACCGACTAGTATCACCTATGAT
This sequence comes from uncultured Paraglaciecola sp., assembly GCF_913020055.1. GTDB lineage: Bacteria > Pseudomonadota > Gammaproteobacteria > Enterobacterales > Alteromonadaceae > Paraglaciecola. The sequence continues at coordinate 69,686 of NZ_CAJWCF010000005.1, forward strand.
ATTCAGGCGAACATCATTCTTATGTAGTTTTTTCACTTCACTGCCAAGTACCATCTTAAAGAGTTCCATAAGAACTCCAACTTCCTCAGCCGGTCGATTCCAATTTTCACTGCTAAAAGCAAATAGGGTGAGCACTTGCACACCATTTTTTAAGGCGTACGAAACCGAAGCTCTGACCGCTTTCACCCCAGCTTTATGGCCAAAAGTGCGAATCTTACCTTTTTTCTTAGCCCAGCGACCGTTGCCATCCATAATGATAGCAACATGTTGTGGACTATTTTTTTCGACTAATTGTTCAGGTGAATTCATTTATCAGATATAACTCAATTACACTTCCATTAAGTCTTTTTCTTTCGCAAGAAGAATCACGTCCACTTCTTTAACAAAAGCATCTGTAAGTTTTTGCACATCATCTTCGCCTCTGCGGCTATCATCTTCACTGATTTCTTTTTCTTTGAGCAATTCTTTAATATCGCTATTAGCATCACGACGAATATTACGAATAGCCACTTTTCCTTGCTCTGCTTCATGACGTACAACGCGGATTAAATCTTTACGTCGTTCTTCAGTCAAAGCTGGCATAGGAATACGCATAACAGAACCGGCACTCATAGGGTTTAGCCCTAAATCAGACTGCATAATCGCCTTTTCAACCGCTTGAGCAGAACTTTTATCGAACACGGTTAACGCTAATGTACGCGAATCTTCAGCAATAATATTGGCCAACTGTTTAAGTGGTGTATCGGCGCCATAATAAGGCACCATGATGCTATCTAGTAGGCTAGGATGTGCACGTCCAGTACGAATTTTTGTAAACTGGCCCTTTAATACACTAATACTTTTTTCCATGCGCTGACGCGCGTCATCGTTAATTTCGTCAATCACAGTAGTTTTCCTATTATTATTTTATTTCTTCAGAGTGGCAGATCAAAGTTCCTACATCTTCGCCCATCACAACTGCTTTCATACAACCAGGTGTATTCATATTAAATACACGAATGGGCACATTATGATCGCGAGCAAGGGTAAAGGCAGCTAAATCCATCACTTTTAATTCTTTATCCAAAACTTCGTCATACGACAAGGTCTTATATAATTTGGCATCTGGATTGGTTGCTGGATCGTCGTCATAAACACCATCCACTTTGGTGCCTTTTAACACGGCATCAGCTTCGATTTCAATGCCACGTAAGCAGGCTGCTGAATCGGTTGTAAAAAATGGGTTGCCTGTACCGGCCGAAAAAATCACAACACGACCAGACTTTAACAAACTAATTGCTTCAGCCCAATTATAGGCGTCACACACCCCATTCAGTGGAATGGCGGACATCAGTCGAGCATTTACAAAAGCGCGGTGTAGGGCATCTCGCATCGCCAAACCATTCATAACGGTGGCTAACATACCCATGTGGTCTCCCACAACTCTGTTCATACCGGCTTTTGCCAAACCTTCTCCTCGAAAAAGGTTTCCACCGCCAATCACTAATCCCACTTCAACGCCTAGCTCAACTATTTCTTTGATTTCTTGAGCCATACGTTCCAACACTTTAGGATCGATGCCGAAGCCTTCTTCTCCCATTAGCGCTTCACCACTTAGTTTTAACAATATTCTTCGATAAGCGGACTTAGGTGCGATACTCATAGATTGATATTTCCTCAAGGTGATAAAAGGCTGCGTTACTAAAGGGCCTGTAAACTAATTCTACATATGCCTATGTTGTCTCAAAACCACAGTTTCAAAACAACAAACGCATATATAAAAAAGCACCTCAATTTGAGGTGCCAGTATTATACCCAAACAACGTTAAAATGCATGTTTCAACATCAATTAAAATTGTTTGACAGATTTAGCTCTGTAACTTGCTTATTTTTTAACTGCTGCCATTTGTGCAGCTACTTCAGCAGCAAAATCTTCTTCTTTTTTCTCGATGCCTTCGCCTACTTCAAAACGTACGAAGTTAATCACATCAGCACCTTTTGATTTAAGTAAGTCAGCAACTAACATTGAAGGGTCTTTGATAAACGGTTGACCAGTCAAACTAATTTCACCAGTGAACTTCTTCATACGACCAGAAACCATTTTCTCTGCAATTTCAGCTGGTTTGCCAGACTGAAGTGCGATATCAAGTTGAATTTCTTTTTCTTTAGCAACAACTTCAGCTGGAACCTGATCAGGCTTAACAAATTGAGGATTAGAAGCTGCAACATGCATAGCGATGTCTTTAGCCAACTCTTCATCACCACCTTGTAAAATGGCGATAACGCCAATTCGAGCACCGTGAACATAAGCACCAAGGTTATCACCTTCAACAGAGATAACACGACGAGGGCTGATATTTTCGCCAATTTTAGCCACCAAAGTGTCACGTAAATCACTTACTTTAACACCATCAACTTCAGTGTTATTTAGCGTGTCCATGTCGTTAATTTTATTAGCAGAGGCTACTTCAATTAACTGTTGGCCAAACTTAATGAATCCATCGTCGCGAGCAACGAAGTCAGTTTCACTATTCACTTCCATCATAGTTGCTACACCGTTAGCAACTTTAGTCAAAATAACACCTTCAGCGGCTATACGACCTGCTTTTTTAGCGGCTTTAGCTTGACCATTTTTACGCATGTTTTCAATTGCTAGCTCGATGTCGCCATCAGTTTCAACCAAGGCATTTTTACAATCAAGCATGCCGGCGGCTGTGCGCTCGCGCAATTCTTTAACTAGGGCTGCAGTAACTGCCATTTTCGTTTCCTCAACAAAATAATTTGATTAATTTATTTAAACAAATCACATGAAATTATACATTTAAAAACAGGGGCGACGGCCCCTGTTCAATTTATTCGTGTTAGGTAACGAGGAACTCGTTACCTATAGTGTTGTTTGTCGCTAGATTGATTACTCAGCAGCTTCTACAAACTCACCTTTTTCAGCTTGCGCTTCTAGGTTTTGATCACGACCTTCGATAACCGCATCAGCTGCAGCGTTCAAATAAAGTTGAACGGCACGGATAGCATCATCGTTACCAGGTACTATGTAATCAACACCATCTGGGTTTGAGTTAGTATCAACAACTGAAACAACTGGGATACCCAAGTTGCCAGCTTCAGTGATAGCAATATGCTCATGGTCAGCATCAACAACGAATAACACGTCTGGTAAACCACCCATGTTTTTAATTCCGCCTAGACTAGTTTCAAGCTTAGTCATTTCGCGAGTAAGCATTAACACTTCTTTTTTGGTCAATTTTTCGAACGTACCGTCTTGGCTTTGCTGCTCAAGCTCTTTTAAACGTTTGATTGACTGACGAACTGTTTTCCAGTTCGTTAACATACCGCCTAACCAGCGTTTGTTAACATAGAATTGGTCACATTTGTCTGCTGCTTCTTTAACCGCATCACTTGCTGCACGCTTAGTTCCAACAAAAAGGATTTTACCTTTCTTAGAAGCTACGCCGCCAACAAAGTTAAGTGCTTCGTTGAACATAGGAACAGTTTTTTCAAGATTGATGATATGAACTTTATTACGTGAGCCGAAAATGAAAGGTTTCATTTTTGGGTTCCAGTAACGAGTTTGGTGTCCAAAGTGTACGCCTGCCTGAAGCATGTCGCGCATAGATACATTTGCCATTATAAAGATTCCTCAATATGGGGTTAGGCCTCCATACATCCCAGATTTCGATCCACTCAGAATAACTCTTTGCAGACACCCCGAAAAATGTGTCGATGTATGTGTGATATTTAAGCTAAATTATTTAGCTGCTTCGCGATAATTACGTGGGGTTTTCACCCTCATTAATTTCAGCGGTGCGCTTTATAGCATGGGGATAGTTTAGGTTCAAGTAAAGTATGACTAATTGCTGTTAATATACACAAACAGCACCTAAAAACAGAGGATTTATAAACATCCCGCTTCAGATCGTGCCTTGCTTATTTTTGCTGAAGTAACCTATGAACTTTAAAACAATAACCTTATGAACATGTCGCTTTATGCCAATAACTTTCGACTACCCAAGTAAATTCAAATTAGATACTTATTCAGCTCTGGCGGGATACATGACTAAACGATACAATAGAGCCAATTAGAGCAAATATATTTAGTAGGAATAACCCATTGCCCGCCACAATTAAAACTGCAGCTGAAATAGAAAAAATGCGCGTCGCTGGCCGTCTCGCAGCAGATGTATTACAAATGATCGGTGAACACGTCAAAAAAGGTGTGACCACTAATGAACTTAATCAGATTTGTCACGACTACATTGTAGATGTGCAAAAGGGCATTCCCGCTCCTCTGAATTACGGTAGTCCTCCTTTCCCTAAATCTATTTGCACATCAGTTAACCATGTTATCTGTCATGGCATTCCAGCTGATAAACAACTTAAAGAGGGTGACTCAGTGAATATTGATGTCACTGTTATTAAAGATGGTTATCACGGCGACACATCCAAAATGTTTGTAGTAGGCAAACCGTCAATTCTGACCGAGAGATTAATCAGAGTGACACAAGAGTCTTTATATAAAGCAATTAAAATGGTTAAACCTGGTGCACGTTTGGGCGACATTGGTCATGTTATCCAGCAATATGCCGAAAGTCATAACTATTCAATTGTGCGTGAATATTGCGGACACGGTATTGGTGCTAATTTCCATGAAGAGCCACAAGTCGTGCATTACGGAAAACCCAATACCGGTGAAACGCTTGAAGAGGGTATGTGTTTTACTATTGAACCTATGGTTAATGCAGGTAAACGTTATTCAAAAGTGTTACCCGATAAATGGACTGTGGTCACAAAAGATCGCAGTTTAAGTGCGCAGTGGGAACATACCTTATTAGTCACAGCAAACGGCGTGGAAATATTAACCTTGCGAGACGACGAACAAATCGATCGTATTATTAACCACTAATCTAGAAGTAGTTAAGTAAGATAAATCAAACCTTATGATAAATAATTATTGTTAGCTGTAAATAGTTATTTGTCATAACTCAATATTCACGTAATTTGTGACAATAAAGCTAGCCGTTATTCCTTTAAGGTATTTATATTGTCTCTTCAAAGCCTACTTAGCCAAATAAAATTGATTAACAGTACTGATAATATTGCTGCCTACAAAACCATAGTCGCAAATAGCTACGAGTGGTTAGACAGTGAGTTAGGTACAGGTGAAATAACAGGACTCGTATTAGGTAGGGCCACATTAGTTGACACATTGCTCAGGCATATTTGGCAACTAATGAATTTACACAATGAACAAAATTTAGCCTTAGTCGCTGTAGGCGGATATGGACGAGGGCAACTGCAACCCTATTCAGACATTGATTTATTACTACTCAGTAAAAAAGCCTTATCTAAGGAACAACAAGAACGTATCAGCCAATTCATTACCCTATTATGGGACATTGGATTAGATGTTGGGCAATCAGTTAGAACGATCAAAGAAACCGTTCAATTGGCTAAACAAGACGTCACAATTGCCACTAATTTGGTTGAAGCTAGATTACTAAATGGCTGTCAAAAGACCTTTGATAGTTTACAAGATAAACTCAGTGCCCGTGGATATTGGACCAGTAAAGATTTTTTCGTAGCCAAATACCAAGAACAAAAAGCACGCCATGCAAAATTCAAAGACACCTCTTACAACTTAGAACCCAATGTTAAAGAAAGTCCTGGTTGCTTGCGCGACATCCAATCTATTGGCTGGGTAGCAAAGAAACACTTCAACGCAACTGATGGCAAAGATTTATTAGAGCATGGTTATTTTAATCAACAAGAATTTGATGAATTGATTGAGTGCCGCGAAATCCTTTGGCGAATTAGATTTGCCTTGCATATAGTGGCTGGACGCAGTGAAAACAGATTATTGTTTGACTACCAGGCAGATGTGGCTACCAGACTAGGTTATGGCGACGACGGGAAAAAGTCAGTAGAGAAGATGATGAAAATCTTTTTCAGAACCGTCAGACGCATTAGTGAATTGAACAAGATGTTAATGCAACGTTTTAGTCAAGATGTGTTGAGCTTAAAGGTTAAACAACAAACCAAGATCAATAAAGATTTTGAATTACTAGACGGCTATATAGCACCTATCCACGAGGATGCGTTCTCTTCTCCCGAAGCCATTTTGCAATTTCTTTTATTACTTGCCGATACCCCTGCAATACAAGATTTACACTCAAATTGCCTGCGCCAATTACGCATCGCTAGAAGAGAGTTTCGCAAGCAATACTATGTAGAGCGAGAGGAATGCCGCACACTATTTATGCAGTTAGTGAAACATCCCAATTTTTTCGCTCTGAGTTGGGACATCATGCATAAACATGGCATTTTGCAGGCCTATATTCCACAGTGGGATAACATAGTAGGCATGATGCAATTCGACCTATTCCACGCCTATACGGTCGACGAGCATACACATAGACTGGTAAAAAACATCTATCACTATGCTCAGCCAGAGAACAAAGAATTTCCTCGTTGTGGAAATATAGTGAAAAATTTAGATAAGCCTGAACTGCTATATATTGCCGCTATTTATCATGATATTGGCAAAGGCCGAAATGGCGATCACTCCAAGTTGGGGGCCGTAGATGTAAAAGAGTTCTGTATGCTCCATGGCATCAATGCCATAGATACCGAATTGATTAGGTGGTTAGTAGAAAGCCACTTATTAATGTCTGTTATTGCACAAAGACGGGATATCTACGATCCAACCGTGATCAACGAATTTGCTCAATCGGTACGTACACACAACAATTTAAACCACTTATATGTATTAACCTTGGCTGATATCCGCGCTACCAATGACAACCTATGGAACGATTGGAAAGCCACCTTATTACGCGAGCTGTATTTGCTCACCCAAAAGGCCCTCGACAATGGTTTAGAATGCAAAGTAGCCTTACAAGACCGAGTCAGCGAACACCAATCTAAAGCGATGGCTGCACTGCTTGAGCAAGGTATGAATGAAAGTCAAATTTCACAGTTTTGGCAACGCCTAAGCGACGACTACTTTACCCGTTTTAAACCGGCGCAAATTGCATGGCACGCCAATGTCATATTAGCTGCCCACCCAATGACCGACGATTTTTTACTGGTGGGTACTAGTGCCAACACATCTAAATCAGGTGCAGAACTTATTGTATACGGTAAAGACAAACCTATGATGTTTGCCCAAATTGCCTCTGTACTAGACAGCCGAAACTGCTCTATCCACGACGCACAAATTATGCGTACTCATGATGGTTATATGTTCGATAGTTTTATTATTTTTGAACATAACGGCGACAGGATCACCTCAACCTCACGCTTGGATAGTCTACGACAAGCAGTAGAAACCCAGTTAAACAAACCCGGTGAAGAGCATATCAATAGACGTAAAATGTCTAGGCAAATGAAACAGTTAGATGTGAAAACAAAAGTCAGATTTTACCCCAGCCAAACCAACGTCACTTTAGTTGAACTTGAAGCACTAGATGCGCCGGGACTGTTGGCTAATATCAGCGAACAATTTATTGCGCTAAATTTTAAATTACACCAAGCAAAAATATCCACCATCGGCGAACGAGCAGAAGATTTATTTATCGTAAGCAACGAACTTGATCAGCCTCTCACCCAAGCCGAACAAGTACAGTTGAAGAAACGACTGAGTGAAGCCTTAGACTAAGGCTGACATAACAGGGAAGTTGTTAACTGCGTTTATAACAATATCTTTGAGCATTTATCAACAACCGCTAGTGGTTGCTGTGAAAATCGGTGAGCTGTCTTCTGATCTAGCTGCCGCATACCGAATTTTACAGTTACTGGGATCAGGAGCGTCAGTAATTTGCACATCTTTAGCTCCCAAACGCCCGGCACAATTACCGCCAACCCAATCAAAGCCTTCATCAGCATCAACCGAATTGGTAATACCATTAGGATGGGGACAAGGATATCCGCAGCGTAAGGTGATAGATTCTCCTGCCACTTCAATTGTGGGATCGATTAAACAATCTGTTTTATTTTCGATCCTCGCTTTGTAATTAACCAGTTCAGATGCTGAACGCATACTCCCCTCTAAAGCATCGAGCTTAGCAATTCGCGCGTCTGTACTGATATCAATAAAAAGTGGTGAAGCGGTAACTGATAAGATACCCAAAATGACAATAACAATAATTAGTTCAATAAGTGTAAAGCCATTTTTGTTTTGTATTTTTGTACCTCTTCAACATTCGCGTAATGAATTAGTAATGCCGTCTAACAAACTACCAGTGAATATAAATTTATGATGCCGTAAAGCAATGACAATAAATCACCACAATATCGATGTTACTTAGGCTAAATAATTTAGGCGTTTATCTCCATCTAAGCAGTTTTCATAGCTCAATGGATGTTAATCAACGCCGCAGAATTAAGACTACACTGGAAAAATGGATGATTGTTTCAGCAACCATTCCCGCAAACCATCAATACTGTCAATATGTATTCCTCCGTACGCTGTTCTTATCAACTGTGCTTTCTGAAGTTTTTTGAGGGCTTTATGCGCCGATAATACCGTAACACCAAGCAACTGTGCACATTGGTTTTGTTTGATTTTATGCTCTTGAGTTTGTTGCTGTTTACTTAATTTAAACAATACTTTTGCTAAACGAATATGGGTCGGTAATCGTAGTACATCATCTAAATTCTCTAATGCTTGGTGCAATTTATTGGCTAAACTACTCAGTAACATCTTTTCCACTTCAGGATACTCACTAATAAACCCATTGTACTGAGACACGCTCATTTGTATGACCTGAGATTTACCCATTGCTTCAGCATTATGGGTGCGGGGCAAATTGGCGAATAAGGTAAATTCGCCAAAGGTCTCTCCTCTTTCTAAAATTGTGGTCAATTGATAACAACCATCAATTCCATAATTTCCGACTCTCACTTGCCCTGAATACACAACCGACAAGCCTGGTAACAAATCACCTCGGGCATGAATAGTTTCATTGTCTTGATATTCTATACATCGACCGAACAACAATGCTTTTTCTAATATATTCGAATGAATAGTCACTAAAGTATCCAACAAAGGCAGCATAAAAATATACTAGTATATTTTTATGCTGCCTGCACCTTGCTACATTCCGAAAAGTGTATCAATCCATCATTGGCTTAATTTATGAATTATCAAATGGTTATTATTATTGTATTTGTGTTATTTGCTTTAAAAGAAGCTTTACACAGTGGCCTCTTCAATAAGACAAATGAGGAGCCTGCGGATAGAATTTTTGAGGTAGGCAGTACTATTTTGTTATTTGCGATTTCACAGCCGATAGTTTTGTTTAGCGCGGTATTTTTAATGGCCATTGTCTTTCCAGAATTGGCTGACGTACTTGCTAATACCGCTATAAGCATACAAATATTATTGCTGCTTATTTTTGATGATTTAACCCAGTATTGGTGGCATCGAAAATGTCATTCAACACCATGGTTGTACAATTTACATCGCGCTCACCATAATGCTAAATATATGAGTGTAAGGATCGTATTTCGAAATAACTTCTTTTATTACGCCATCATGCCTTCGTTATGGTGTTCTGGGATCTTGATTTATCTAGGTTTGGGGTGGGCATATGCTATTTATGTCACGATTAAACTAACTGTAATTATAGGCGCACATGCAGAATGGAAATGGGATAAGAGGCTCTACGAAAATAAATACACCAGTAAATTAATGTGGATAGTTGAGAGGTTAATTTCAACTCCAGCTACCCATAGCGCACACCATGGTTACAATGACGAAGACGGGATCACGACCTACAAAGGCAATTATGGCAACTTATTATTTTTTTGGGATGTGTTGTTTGGCACAGCTAAAATTACGCGACGTTACCCAAGACAATATGGTGTAAAGGGTATGCTTAAGGCGGCCTGGCCAGAACAACTTTTTTGGCCCATTACACCTTCGGCACTTGATAAAAAGAGGCGCTTAGCCAAACATAAAAAAGCAACGCCATTGTAGATATCTTTAGTTCCTAATTGAGCGTGACCATTTTACAAAGAGCTTCTACTGAACTACGCCTTCTTTTTATCTAACGCCACTACTTCTGCTTTTTCCTCAGTCAAAAGCGTATCTGCCGTTGTGCCTTTTAACAATTTACTAAGAGAGTCTTTATTTTTCGACAACATAATGGATAGCTCTTCCAATACTTTGGTTTCAATTTTGAACCCTTTGCCTTCAATGTATTCACTTAGGTTATCTGCCACATCGAGCATTTTATCGTATTGATCGGCTTCTTTTTTATCTGCGGTCACAAACTTCTCCACCCCTTTGTGTTCAACAACATAACGTGTGATTACGGCCATAATTTGCTCTCTTTTGTTTAACTTTATAGTATAAGACTAACACAACAACTGTATGTATAAACAGTAAAATATAAAATTCTTATCAAAAGAGTGTAACCTGTAGACAATAAAAAACCAGCTCATGGCTGGTTCTTTCAATCAAGGTAAAAACTTAAAGGTCAGACTAATGCCCTTCACTCACCATGTTGACTGTGTACTTAGGAATTTCTACCACCAAGTCTTCATCTTGGATAATAGCTTGGCAACCTAGTCTAGAATCGGGCTCAAGACCCCATGCTTTGTCTAACATGTCTTCTTCCAACTCGTCGCCTTCTTCTAGTGAATCAAAACCTTCACGTACAATGATGTGACAAGTGGTACAAGCGCACACTTTTTCGCAGGCGTGTTCAATGCCAATTCCGTTCTTTAAAGCCAGATTTAATACTGAGGTGCCTTTTTCACCTTCTAAAACAGCACCATCTGGGCACAACTCATCATGTGGTAAAAAGATTACTTGTGGCATAGTTAAATTCCTAATATTCAGTCAGTTTATATTCGGTCAACCGATTGACCAGAAAAGGCACTTTTAATGGATTGATCCATGCGTTTCTGGGCAAAGGTTTCGCTTAATTTGTCTACTTGTTCAATAGCGGCTTTGATTGCTTCTTTATCTGTGCCTTTGGCAAACTCATTAAGCTTCGCAAGCCCAGCATCGATGTTTTGTATTTCTGCTGGTTCAAGTAAGGCCTTTCCATCAATATCTAAGGCAGCTTGCAGATTTTCTTGTACTCTGGCAGCTTCAACTTGTTGTTCTTTGAGCATACGCGCCTGCATATCTTCGTCAGCATAATCCATAGAGGCTTTTAACATCTCGGCTATTTCACTGTCTTCTAAGCCGTAAGATGGTTTAACCTGAATTTGCGCTTTGACCCCAGTAGACTTTTCCATGGCACTGACGTTTAACAATCCGTCAGCATCCACTTGAAAAGTTACCCGTATATGCGCAGCACCAGCGGCCATAGGAGGGATACCCTGTAAGGTGAATTTAGCTAGAGATCGGCAATCCTTAACTAACTCACGTTCGCCCTGCACCACATGTACCATCATCGCAGTTTGACCATCTTTGAAAGTGGTAAACTCTTGCGCCTTGGCAACGGGGATTGTGGTGTTGCGATGTATCACTTTTTCCGTCAACCCCCCCATGGTTTCTATTCCCAAAGATAACGGCAAAACGTCTAGTAATAACATGTCACTATCGGGTTTGTTGCCAACCAAGATATCAGCTTGGATCGCAGCGCCTACAGCTACCACTTTATCGGGGTCGATTGAGGTTAGTGGTGTACGTGCAAAAAAATCACCTACTTGTTGGCAAACTAAAGGCACGCGGGTCGACCCACCTACCATCACCACTTCAATCACTTGTTCTTTTTCGAGTTCGGCGTCTTTCAACGCTCGTTTGCATGCTCTTAAGGTATTTTTAACTAATGGCGCTACTAGTGATTCAAATTTTTCGATCGTGATTATCAGCGAGTGCTTTTGTCCACTGTCATCGTCAAATTGCACGGTAAACACAGATTCTTGACTCAGTGTTTCTTTGGCTTCTTTGGCTTTATCTAAAAGAGTCCGGTGCAAACCTTTTGATAAATCGCCGTTTAGCCCACACTGCTCTCGAATAAACGCCACCAGTAAGGCATCAAAATCGTCGCCGCCAAGTGCCGAATCGCCACCCGTTGACAGCACTTCAAACACACCTTTACTTAAACGTAAGATAGAAATATCGAAGGTGCCACCACCTAAATCATAAACCGCGATTACGCCTTCTTGGCCTGAATCTAAGCCATAAGCTACAGCTGCAGCTGTGGGTTCATTGAGTAAACGTAATACCTTTAAACCAGCCAACGCAGCAGCATCTTTAGTACCTTGGCGTTGTGCATCATCAAAATAAGCTGGAACCGTAACAACAGCACCTTGTAACTCATCACCTAAAGTTTGCTCGGCACGCTTTTTAAGCTCAGTTAATATTTTTGCTGATACTTGAACTGGGTTTACATTACCCGAGGTAACCGTCATAACCGGCGATAGAGAATCGGTAAATTGGTAAGGTAAATGAGGGTAAGCCTTTTGAATATCTAGAACTGAGCGGCCTAAAAAACGTTTAACCGAAACAATAGTATTAGACGGGTCAGCACTAGCTTGTTGCTTAGCGTCATAGCCTATCACCTCTGAATCAGCTAAATATCTCACCACTGATGGTAATAAATGCCGACCTTGGGAGTCAGGTAATGTAAGGGCTTCACCACTACGTACCGATGCCACTAAGGAGTTAGTTGTACCTAAATCAATACCAACGGCTAATTTACGTTGGTGTGGAGCGGCGCTTTGACCGGGTTCAGATATTTGCAGTAATGCCATGGTCTAATTCGTTTCTTTTTGGTTGCAATAAATAAGGTTAGAAGTCACTCAATGAGTCTTCTTTTAGTTCAATTTCTGACAGCATTTTATATAAAAATTTAAGTTGGCGGATAATATCAGCAGCTTGTTTTTCGGCATCTACTTCTTCACTTGCAAGAAATGCTTTTAACTGAGCCAAATCACTTTTAATCGTTTGACTAATTTCGTCTTCTAATGCGCTTAAAACATTCAATGGATCTGACTGCTGATCTACTTCAGCCAACTCTTCACGCCACTCCATTTGTTGCATTAAAAAAGAAGTGTCTTTTATGGTTTGTTGTTCATGCTGTAAATCGATACCGCGCAAGCTCAGTATATATTCTGCTCTGGATAATGGGGATTTGAGCACTGAGTAGGCGTCATTTACTTGGGCATTTTTTTGAATAGCGACTAACTTTTGTTGCTCACTGCCACTAGCAAATTTATCTGGATGCGTTAAGCGCTGAAGTTGTTGATAAGTTTGCGGCAACACAGACAGATCTACGTCAAATGACACAGGCATATTAAAGAGTTCGAAATAATTCATCTGGTTTTATTAGGCTTGCTGTATTTTAATTGCGGCACAGATTAACAAAAATAGCATTAAACGTTGAAGCTTTCGCCACAACCACACTCACCATTGGCATTAGGGTTGGTAAACAGAAAACCTTCATTCAAGCCTTCTTTAGCGAAATCCAAATGAGTGCCATCTAGGTACACCAAACTTTTACCGTCAACAATAATTTTTACGCCGTTATCTTCAAACAGTTTATCGTCGTCATTCACATCATCAACAAACTCAAGTACATAAGCTAAGCCAGAACAGCCAGTTGTTTTGACACCCAGACGCAGCCCTAAACCTGATCCTCTATTTTCAAGGAAGGTTTTAGCACGTAATGCTGCGGAATCGGATACGGTAATTGCCACTGGTTGCTCCTACTTAACTTTAATAAACTTACTTTTGACGACTTTTATAATCTTCAACTGCTGCTTTGATGGCATCTTCAGCCAAAATAGAACAGTGAATTTTTACTGGTGGTAAAGCCAGTTCTTCAGCGATGTCCATATTACTGATAGCCGTAGCTTCATCAATAGACTTACCTTTTACCCATTCTGTTACTAATGAGCTTGAAGCAATGGCCGAACCACAACCGTAAGTTTTAAACTTTGCGTCTTCAATAATGCCATTTGCATCTATTTTAAGTTGCAACTTCATTACATCACCACAAGCCGGTGCGCCAACCATACCCGTTGCTATTGTAGGATCGTTTTTATCAAAACCACCGACGTTGCGTGGATTTTCGTAGTGGTCGATTACTTTTTCGCTATAAGCCATGATCTTTTACCTTTTGGTTATGTGCTGCCGCGTTTATTGCCGCAACACATTAAAATTAATTCTTAGTTGACGACTCAGTGATGAGCCCACTCTACCGTGCTTAAATCTATGCCTTCTTTGTACATATCCCAAAGTGGAGACATGTCTCGTAACTTTTCAATGGCGTTACGAATGACACCAATCACATAATCAATTTCAGCTTCTGTGGTAAAACGCCCCATAGTGAAACGGATTGAGCTGTGTGCTAATTCGTCGTTCAAGCCTAATGCACGAAGTACATAGGAAGGCTCAAGACTGGCAGAAGTACAAGCTGAACCAGAAGACACGGCCATATCTTTCAGGGCCATAATCAAAGACTCACCTTCAACGTAAGCAAAACTCACATTTAAGTTACCTGCGATACGATGTTCCATATCACCATTCAAATACACAGCTTCCATATCCTTGATGCCGTTCCATAATTTGTTACGTAACATCATCAAACGTTCGTTTTCAGCCGCCATTTCTTCTTTAGCAATACGGAAAGCTTCGCCCATCCCCACTATCTGGTGAGTCGCCATAGTGCCAGAACGCATACCACGCTCATGACCACCACCGTGCATTTGCGCTTCTAAGCGAATACGTGGTTTACGACGTACAAATAATGCGCCTATACCCTTAGGGCCATAGGTTTTATGAGCAGAAAACGACATCAAATCTACTTTAGTAGTTTGTAAATCGATTGGTACCTTACCGGTACTTTGTGCTGCATCCACATGGAATAAAATCTTGCGTTCACGACACATTTCACCAATAGCTGCGATATCTTGAATCACACCAATTTCATTATTAACGTGCATGACACTAATCAAAATAGTATCTGGACGAATAGCAGCAACCAACTTATCCATGTCTACCAAACCATTTGGCTCAGGATCAAGATAAGTCACTTCAAACCCTTCACGCTCTAGCTGACGCATAGTATCTAGTACGGCTTTGTGCTCAGTTTTAAGGGTAATAAGGTGTTTGCCTTTTTTGCCATAAAAATTAGCAGCGCCTTTAATCGCTAGGTTGTTTGATTCAGTCGCACCTGAAGTAAATACAATTTCTCTTGGATCGGCATTAACCAAATCTGCGATTTGATTACGCGCAATATCCACTGCCTCTTCCGCAACCCATCCAAACTTGTGTGAACGAGATGCGGGGTTACCGAATACGCCTTCAGTGGTTAAGCAGTCAGCCATTTTGGCTGCTACGCGAGGATCTACTGGTGTAGTTGAAGAATAATCCAGATAGATCGGAAGCTTTAATTCGCTCATTTTTTACTCCGCTTAAAGCTGCAAACTGATAGAGATGTCGTTTGACGCTATTTGATTATGATGTTTATGTTTGTCTTGTCTTTCGGCAACTTGTTTCACATCATGCTGCTGCATGAGTTCACCCAAGGTAATACCATTTAGAAATACACTAATTCTATCGCTTAAGCCTTCCCACAAATTATGGGTTAAGCAGCGTTCTCCGCCTTGGCAACCGCCTTGACCTTGGCATTTAGTTGCATCAACAGACTCATTGACGGCTCGAATGACTTCACCAATAGATATTTCGTTAGCCTCACGGCCCAACTTATAACCACCACCGGGACCACGAACACTGTCTACTAACTTCTCTCTACGTAAACGGGAAAACAATTGTTCAAGATACGATAAAGAAATTTCTTGTCGTTCGGATATATCAGCTAAAGACACAGGCCCACGTTGCGAGTGTAAAGATACATCCAACATCGCTGTAACTGCGTACCGACCTTTAGAAGTCAATTTCATAGTAATTAATCCAATACCAAACTTAGGTCGAATTTTCACATACCCGACTATTTTAGTCAAGTATTTAACCTAGTGTTTTAGTCAAGTATTATGTATATCTTATATCTGCGGGTCAAAGGCATCACAGGCCTTTTTTATGTCACTTACTAACTCATTATCAGCAAAATCTTCTAAGTCTAAACTTGGTAGAGATTTACCGCAGACATCACCACCCATCTTATTAATGGCTTTGCACATTTCTTCTACTTTTGTATCAACAAGATGAACATGATCCACCATCACACCAATAGCATGTGCTATGGGATCAGGGTTATCTGTTGCTACTGCATAGGCATCAAAGCCGTACTTCTTGGCAATTTTTTCTCTCTCGCCATTAGTCGGTGCGTCAGGTTTATTCTGCTGCACCACTACTCGACCAGGAATACCAATTACCGTGGCGTTTTCTGGCACATCGCGCACTACCACTGAGTTAGATCCAACCTTCCCACCTTTGTGCACTGTGATTGGGCCCAATACTTTGGCACCGGCTCCCACTACTACATTGTCTTCTAAGGTTGGGTGACGCTTGCCAGCATTCCAACTTGTGCCGCCAAGAGTAACGCCATGATAAAGGGTCACATCGTTACCAATCTCTGCTGTTTCACCTATAACCACACCCATACCGTGGTCGATAAAGAAACGCCGACCTAATTTAGCGCCTGGATGGATTTCAATACCCGTTAACCAACGGGAGAAAGTAGAAATAGAGCGTGCTAACCATTTCCAATTGGCTTTCCACAATTTATGGCTGAGTCGATGAAACCAAATGGCGTGCAAACCTGGGTAATTAGTAAGTATCTCAAAGGTATTGCGTGCAGCAGGGTCACGATGAAAAACACTCTGCACATCTTCTTTCATTCTGCTGAACATAATTAAAGTCTACTGTTCCCGGTTTTTTGTGATTTTCTCAATCGATGCCAAAATACCACGCAAGATATTCAACTCTGCTGTTTCTGGCCGAGCGCGATTAAACAACCGACGTAATTTGGTCATTACCATACCGGGATGTTTGGGAATGATGAAATTCGTTTTGATAAGGGTTTGTTCCAAATGACTATAAAAACCTTCTAGATCTTCAGACAATGGATACTCGTTATCTTCAGGATGACTCTCAGGATACTCGCCTCGGGACAAATTTAAATAGGCCATGCGTACTTCATAACACAAAGTCTGTACCGCTGCTGCGAGGTTAAGCGAGCTATAATCGGGGTTAGCCGGAATACACACGTGAAAATGACACTGTTGTAACTCTTCATTACTCAAGCCATTATTTTCGCGACCAAATACTAGTGCGACTGGATATTTCGATACTTCACTAATTAACTTTTCACCGCACCCTCTAGGCTCTAACATCGGCCAAGATAACGTGCGTGAACGAGCGCTAGTACCTATCACTAAACCACAATCAGCCACAGCTTCAGCCAGCGAACTTACCGTTTTGGCATTGGCTAATACATCACCTGCACCTGCGGCTAAAGCACTAGATTTACCATCCGGTGCAGTGATGGGATCAACCAAGATCAATTGACTCAAACCCATGGTTTTCATCGCCCTAGCTGCCGAACCAATGTTGCCGGTGTGCGAGGTGTTGACTAACACTATGCGAATATTTTCTAACATGATGAATGGTATCTTTCGTTTAGGCAGCTAATTTTAGGGCGCGGATAATAGCATATACATATGCCACCTCAAAACCACGTTTAATACCAATCGCCATAAGTAATTACTCTCTGAGTGAGATTAAAACCAGCTTTACACTTTATCCTTCGGAGAAAAACCAACAATCACTTGAAATATTCTGATTGCTAAATTTACCTATTTTGATACACTGCGCGGCGATTTTTTGTTCAGTAGATTACATCTAGTAATCGCTGGGCTATATTTAATGTTCTTTTAAAATTGGTGGTTAACTATGCATCCTATGCTGAATATAGCGATCCGTGCTGCACGGACGGCGGGCAACATTATTGCTAAAGGGTTTGAGAATCAGGCCGAATTGCAAATTGAAGCAAAAGGCGACAACGATTACGTTACACGTGTCGATAAAGAAGCTGAACAAGCGATTATTCACAAAATTAAGCAATCCTATCCTGAACACAGTTTTGTTGGGGAAGAAGGCGGCGTAGTTGAAGGTGACAACGATTTCAAATGGATCATTGACCCATTAGATGGCACCACTAATTTTATTAAAGGCATCCCTCATTTTGCCGTATCTATAGCACTAATGCACAAAGATCGTTTAGATCAGGCAGTGGTATTTGATCCAATACGTGGCGAGCTATTTAGTGCCAGTCGAGGTGCAGGCGCACAATTAAACGGTTTTCGTATTCGAGCCAGTAAAGCCAAAGAATTAAGCCAAACTATCCTAGCCACTTCTTTTCCTTTTAGAAACAAAACCACTTTGCCTCAGTATCAAGAAGGTTTTAACAAGATATTTATGCAAGCAGGCGATATACGTCGCAGTGGTTCTGCAGCCTTAGATTTAGCTTACGTTGCGTCAGGCCGTTATGACGGTTACTGGGAAAGCGGGCTTAAACCTTGGGATATCGCAGCTGGAGAATTATTAGTTCGTGAATCTGGCGGATTAGTGACAGATTTCTTTGGTGGTAACGACCCAATGCACAAAGGCAACATTGTTGCTGGTAGCCCTAAAGTTGTGCAGATATTAGTTAAATATTTAAAGTAAAAATTTTATGACGTTTTAAGGCGAGCATCAGCTCGCCTTTTTTTATGCCTAGAATTAGCCCCTGCTTTTCTGGCTTGTTATTATCGAAGAATGGCGAATACGCCACCAGCCAACACCTCTGATTTAAGGCAAACTAACGCCCGCCTTAATAAAAATGCTTTCAGTCATAATCTGCACAAGGAAATGTTATGTCTTCAGTTGTCTCTAGAATACCCGGCGCATCAAGCGACGTTGCTCTCGCCCACTTTCAAAAGCTTCTACAATTTGAAACAGACTGTTGGGATGTACACTTTGCAATCAGTAATAATCGTCAAGACTTTGTATTAGTGGATGTACGAAGTGAAATATTGTTCGAACAAAGCCATATCGATAATGCAGTGAACATCCCCCACAAACGCCTTACCAAAGAAAACTTAATCGACTATCCAGCCGCTACATTATTTGTGGTGTATTGCGCAGGTCCCCACTGCAATGGCACCGAAAAAGCAGCCATTAAGCTAGCTGAATTGGGCCGTCCAGTGAAAAAAATGATTGGCGGTATAACCGGCTGGATAGATGAAGGTTTATCTTTAATTGGAAGTGCGCATTCATAGTGTGTTTCACTTTATCAACAGTTCCCAGCACTTTAACCGGTTAAAGTGCGCGGATTTATGCATCACTTAAGTGCTTGTTTGCGCCACAATAAATACACAACAGGCACAATGATCAGCGATAACACTAAAGCACTTGCCATGCCGCCAACCATAGGCGCAGCAATGCGACTCATCACTTCAGATCCCGTACCTGAACCATACAAAACCGGTAATAAACCTAGCATGATAGTAGCAACAGTCATCATCACTGGCCTTACTCTAAGCCCGGCGCCTTGCATAACGGTTTCAACCAAGTCTTCTAGACTAGGCTGAGTATGGTTATTTTTGTGAGTTTGTTGTAAGTCAGTATAGGATTGATTGAGATAGACCAACATAATCACACCTATTTCTGCAGCTACACCCGCCAGCGCGATAAAACCTACACCTGAAGCCACAGACAAATTAAATCCTTCTAAATACAGCAACCAAATGCCACCTATTAGGGCTAGGGGTAAGGTGCCGATAATGATCGCAACTTCAACAAAGCTACGAAAATTCAGATATAACAAAACAATAATAATCGCCAGCGTTAGTGGTAATACATACGTTAATTTTTGTTTCGCGCGCTGCATATATTCATATTGTCCTGCCCAAGTTAGACTGTAACCCGCTGGTAAATCTAACTCTGCAGATAATTTATCCGTGGCATTTTGCACGTAGTTACCCACATCAATATCCTTAATATCAATATAGGTCCAGCCGTTGATCCGCGCATTTTCACTTTTTATCCCCGGAGGACCGTCTTCCACGTACACTTTTGCTACGTCAGCTAAAGCAATACGTTGTCCACTTGGCGTGACAATAGGTAACAAAGCCAATTGCTCAGGAGAATCACGATAACTTTGCGGATAACGCAGGTTAATCGGATAACGCTCTAATCCTTCAACGGATTCTGCTACATTCATGCCTCCTATAGCCGTCGATACCACTTGTTGTACATCTGAAATGTTCAGTCCGTAGCGAGACGCCAGTTCTCGTTTAATATCGACCTTAATATAACGTCCGCCAGCTACTCGCTCTGAGTAAACCGAAGCGGTGCCAGGCATTTGCGCAAGAATTTGTTCGATATCTTGGCCAATGCGCTGAATCACCGCCAGATCACTGCCCGCCACTTTAATACCAACCGGGGTTTTAATACCCGTAGCCAACATATCAATTCGGGTTTTTATCGGCATCACCCACGCATTAGTCAAGCCAGGAATTTGTATCAATTTATCCAGCTCTG
>NZ_CAJWCF010000006.1 GCF_913020055.1 uncultured Paraglaciecola sp.
TGGCGCAAAGTAACTTTGTGAAGCTAATGAGTTTCCAGAGTGACTCGGATTTAACATTTCGCCTGACCAGAAATCTGCAGCAGTGCCAAAACTAGATGCTCCACCAATATCATCACGAATACGGTATTGACCAAATTCGCGGTCTTTTAACTTAGCTCCGAATTTAAGTGATTCAATCGCACCTAGTTCAACATCCAATGTAAGGTCTGCTTGTAAATAGGTTTCTTTATCTTCAGTTTGTTGTTCTTGATCGAAAACAGCTGCTAATGGAAACTCATCACCTGGATTGCTTAACCATGGGTTAGCACCCGTAAAGTCAATTGCGGCACCATGGCTGCTTGGATTAGGATTGGTAAAGTCAATGGCTATACGTGAATCATTAGGACTAGCAAAAAATTCAGTAAAGAAATCATTAATCTGACTCTCACCTTTAGTCGTGCCTAACTGTAAATGAAGTTTAGCGTCATCACTAATTAGATAATCAATTTCTAAATCGAGTACTTGAGTTTGTGCTTTAGAGCCATCTCGGTAAATATTATCATAAGCTAAAAATGGTGCCCAACCTGGTTGTGCAGCATTACCCGTAAAGTTTAGATCGGTAACAAAGCCATTTTCAACGCTACCCGGGCGGGCATTATCAGCACCAACAAATAGGCCTCGAAATGGAATACCAATCAAGTTTGAATTCACGTTGTCAGCTTGCAATTCAGAGAATAAATAATGTAAAGCAACATCTAACTTATCATTTGGACGATATTGAGCGGTTGCATCGATGCCCGTTCTTTTACGATCTTGTTTAAATACCGCAGAACCTACACCCCAAGGTAACGAACCTTTCTCATTTCCTGGGTTACCCACACCGTCAGTTGATGGTGCAGACAGACCGCCTTCAATTCGGGCAATACCAGGGCCAAACCAACCAAAATCACTTTCTTGAGAATGACGTTCTACCGTTCTGTTTTGTAAAGAGGCTGCAACCACAAAACCGAATGTTTCATCATCGTTATTCCAGCTGTATAAACCTGAAGCTGAAGGATCCCATTTTTCTGGGACATCAGAATATTGACCTTCAACTGAACCAGCAATTGTGCCAGATTCCATATCTAAAGGACGACGGGTGTGCACTACTACTGTGCCGCCTAAACCGCCTTCTTCAATGTCCGCTTGAGGTGATTTGTAGACATCAACTTTACCTACCATTTCAGATGCTAGTAGTTCGAAGTTAAAGTTACGGCCGGTTTGATTCAAGATAAACCATTGTGCGGTACCTACTGCTTGGCCATTCAGCAAAGTCACGTTTTGTGAGGGAGAGAAACCACGAATAGTCACGCCTTCGCCTTCACCAAAGTCTCTATTTACAGTAACACCAGGAACACGCGCTAATGTTTCGGCAACGTTTTTATCTGGAAATTTTCCGATATCTTCAGCAGATATAGAATCTACAATGGCATTTGAAAAACGTTTTGCATTTAAGTTTGCTTTGACTGAGCCACGAATACCACTAACTTGGATGACTTCAGTGTCTTCACTGGCGGATTCTTGTGCATAGGCCGAGGTAGCAGTTACGCTGCCAAAAGCTGTGCCCACTAGGCAGGCAACTTTAATAGCCCTGGTGATTTTATTAAACTGTGACATGTTGATATGTACCTCTTGTTATTATTGACAGCGTTGTCATTCATTAAGAAATAATAATGACAGCGCATATGTTGTTCACCTGGACTAGGTGACAACGCTGTCATTTGTGGGTAATCTAAATGAATTAAATAAACTCTGCAACATTTTTTACAAAATAAACACAAACAAACTTGTATGTTTAATCAACAAAATACTCGTATTGTGCTCCGTAGATAAATATCGAGGGTTTTTAAGTATTTGAAATTTATTGGGTTAATGTTGACTTTGAGAGTTAGTACCAGCGTCTACATATAAGGAATGGTACTCGATATAACAATGAAAACAAAAACTACCATTAAAGATGCGGCCGAATTAGCTGGTGTGTCTTTTAAAGCAGTGTCTCGCGTAACCAATAATTAAGGGTCAGTCCGTAAGGAAACGTTACTAAAAGTTAACGAGGCGATCCGTCAACTCAATTAGTAACCATGAAATAGCGGCAGGGCGTTATTTGCAGTGCGTTTACAAGGACTCAATGTGCCGGATGAAATCGCTATTGCTGGTTTTGAAGATAGTCCATTCTCTCGCCAAACTTGGCCAATGATAACCACCGCAGCACAGCCAACTAACCTCATAGCGCTGCCAAGCAGCCGCATCTTTAATTCAACATTTAGTGCACCCCTAAAACCTGTGTGGATAGTATTTCTCATTTACACTCTAGGTCGCAATTAGTGAAGTGTGAATCGACTCTAGCTGAACTTGCAAAATAGGATTGGGGCTTATCTAGAATGGTTTTATTTATGTTGACTGGTATTACTCAGCCTAAATTCACTGGGTGATACTCCAACCACTTTTTTGAAGCTTTTCGAAAAATTAAAAATAGAAGTGTATCCCACATAGCTAGCTATATGTTGAACAGACCAAGAGGTATTAAGTAAGAGACTTTTGGCGCGCTCGACTCGTATATAAATGAGTTTTTGTATGGGGCTTTTGCCATATTGTGATTGACACAAGCGATGCAAATGGGGAGGCGAATAGTGCACCTGGTCACACATCGCCTCTATCGTCCAATCAAACTGAAGACGCTTTTCAATATCCTGAAATAAGTTATGTAGCCGAGTATTTGTCTTATTTTGATTGTTACCAAGCAAGGCCGCATTGAGATAATGACTTATTAAGGGGAAAACACCTTGGCGCATAGTTGCATCCGGTTCGCTATATAAAATCTCCATGGCAAAATGTAGTGGTTCGAGTTTTTGATTATTTATTACTCGAGCTGGTTCTGTAGTTAAATGTTGCCAACGTTTTGTATTAGCGAGGTTTAGCCAAATGATATCCCATTGATCTGCGTCAATACTTACTTCAAAACTCTGCTTAGTTGGCAAAATAGCTAAGGTATTTGTTAGCAAAGGGATTTCTTTGTCTATAGTGGTTAACTTGCCTTGCCCCTTAATGGTATAAAATAGCGTATGTTCAAGAGGCGCAGTGCGTCCTACAGAATATCTTCCTGATAAGTTGGAACACCCAGCTAAGGTGATTTCCAGAGGTTTTATTTCAGCTAACACCTCTGAATCTATGAAACGTTCATAACAGTTTGGGCCAATATCTAGGATGTCTTTGATATGATGAGTCATGATATAAAATGATAGTTTTGGATAAAAATAAGATAGTTTTAAGCATAATCTAAATACAGGGTTTTAGCTATATTAGGTAACATAAGCCAACCCTAATATTTTTATATTACATGCCTACGGGAAATACCATGACGTCATTCGATCACATTATTCAGCGCCGCGATTGGGAAACCCCCTTAACTACCCAAATCAATACACTCAGAGCTCATAGCCCACTTAATGGTTTTAAAAGTATTAGTGATGCCCGTCAAAAACAAAATCCTCAAAGGCAACTACTCAACGGTGATTGGCAGTTTAAGTTATTTGATAAGCCAGAAGAGGTTGACGAGTCATTTCTAGATGAGCAAATTTATAACAATTGGGAGACAATTCCAGTGCCTTCAAATTGGCAACTTCAAGGTTTTGATAAGCCCATTTATTGCAACGTTAAGTATCCATTTGCGGTCAACCCACCTTTTGTGCCAAATGATAATCCAACAGGTTGTTATCGAACTGAATTCAATATCACTCAAGAGCAACTCAGTCAGCGTAACCATATAATTTTTGATGGGGTTAATTCGGCGTTTCATTTGTGGTGCAACGGCCAATGGGTTGGGTATTCACAAGACAGCCGCCTGCCAAGCGAGTTTGATTTACAGCCATTTTTGCTAGCGGGTAAAAACCGAATCGCTGTTATGGTGATTCGTTGGAGTGATGGCAGTTACCTTGAAGACCAAGACATGTGGTGGTTAAGCGGCATATTCCGCGATGTGGTTTTGCTGACTAAACCTCAAGAACACATTCGCGACGTATTTATTACCCCTGACTTAGATGCTTGTTATCGGGATGCTACTTTGGCAGTCAAAACTACTGTTAACGCGCCCGAAAATTACAAAGTTTGTATTCAAGTATTTGATGGTGAGACTGCGGTCAGTGAACCCCAAACTCAAAGCACAAACAATAAAAGAGTAGATGAGAAAGGTGGTTGGCATGATGTGGTATTCCATAGTCTGGAAATTGAAAATCCTAGAAAGTGGACTGCAGAAACGCCCCATTTATATCGCTGTGTGGTAAGCCTGCAAGATGAGCTAGGCAATACTGTTGATGTAGAAGGTTATGATATTGGCTTTAGAAAGGTCGAGATTATCCAAGGTCAATTATGCGTAAATGGCAAGCCGCTATTGATACGCGGCGTTAATCGACACGAACATCATCCAGAAAATGGTCATGCGGTATGCGAATCAGACATGATTACCGATATTAAGCTGATGAAACAAAATAATTTTAATGCCGTGCGCACCGCTCACTATCCAAATCATCCACGTTGGTATGAGTTATGTGATGAATTAGGGCTTTATGTGGTGGATGAAGCCAACATAGAAACACACGGTATGTTTCCTATGGGCCGATTAGCATCTGACCCAAAGTGGGCGGGGGCGTTTATGTCACGTTACACACAAATGGTCGAACGGGATAAAAACCATGCTTCTATCATTATTTGGTCATTAGGCAATGAGTGTGGACATGGTGCAAATCACGATGCTATGTACGGTTGGTCAAAAAGTTTTGATCCGTCACGGCCTGTGCAATACGAAGGAGGTGGGGCTAACACCGCAGCTACCGACATAATTTGCCCTATGTATTCGCGAGTGGATACAGATGTTGAAGACGAGGCGGTGCCTAAATATTCAATTAAAAAATGGCTTAGTTTACCCGGTGAAACTCGACCTCTAATTTTATGTGAATATGCCCATGCAATGGGAAATAGCCTGGGTAGTTTTGACGATTATTGGCAAGCCTTTAAAGAATACCCGCGCCTGCAAGGGGGCTTCATTTGGGATTGGGTTGACCAAGGTTTATCAAAAACAGATGAAAACGGTAGACATTATTGGGCCTATGGCGGTGACTTTGGCGATACAGTGAATGATCGTCAGTTTTGTATTAATGGTCTGCTATTCCCCGACCGTACTGCGCATCCGAGTTTGTTTGAAGCGAAATATAGCCAACAACAGTTGTCTTTTACACTCGCGCCAAACTCTAACCAGAATGAATATTCACTTTCTATTTTTAGCGATAATTTGTTTAGAAGCACAGACAATGAAAAACTGGTTTGGAGACTTTTACAAAATGGTAGCGAAGTTGAAAAAGGTGATTTTCCTCTGAACATTGCGCCGCAAAACGAAGTGAACGTAACTATTAAACCTACTACCCAATTTGAGCAGGGCGCACAATATCACTTAAACGTAGAAGTAGAACTGGCTGTGAATTGTAGCTTTGCAGAAGCTGGTCATGTAATGGCCACAGAGCAGTTTTCATTAGTAAACAAGCAAAGCTTAACTAGTCACAGTTTTGCAAAACCAAGTGCCCAAGCTACCCTTAGCCTAAATGAAAATGACCAAACCTTTATTATTCAAGGAGCTGGCTTAGAACTGGTATTTGATCGTAAAACAGGACTGCTCGAAAATTGGCTGCAAGACAATAAACAAGTCATAGCTAGCCCTCTGGTTGATAATTTTTATCGAGCGCCTCTGGATAATGATATTGGTGTAAGTGAAGTTGATAACCTTGATCCCAATGCATGGGAAGCTCGCTGGATAACCGCTGGATTAGGCAATTGGCAACGCAGGTGCCGCCAGATTGATGCTCTATCTTCAAAGGTTGATGTGCGTATTACTTGTGTTTTCGACTACGAATATAACGGCGAGTTATGCTGTCAAACCGAATGGATTTATACCATCAATAATAGCGGTGCAGTAAAGGTTAATGTTGCTGTACTTTTAAGTGAAAACTTACCCCCTTTGCCTCGAGTGGGGATCAGTTTAGCCATAGCAAAACAAAATGATCTGCATGCTAAATGGTTAGGTTTAGGACCATTTGAAAACTATCCAGACCGAAAATCGTCGGCCCGCTTTGGTGAGTACAGTTTGACTATAAACGAATTGCATACACCTTATATTTTCCCTACAGATAACGGTTTGCGCAGTGATTGTAAATTGCTTGAAATCGGTGAGTTGCGGGTTGCTGGTGAGTTTTTATTTGCAGCAAGCGAATATTCGCAGAGCCAGCTAGCGGCTGCTAAACACCGCCATGAGTTGGTAGCAGATGATGTGGTTCATGTACATATTGACCACCAACATATGGGAGTGGGCGGTGATGACTCTTGGAGTCCGAGTACCCACAAAGAATATTTGTTGGATGACAAACATTATAATTATTCATTGATTTTTAATACAAAAAGCACACTTTAAAACAACGGAATAGGCATTTAATGCCTATTCAACGTGTTTCAAGCACTCTTCGTATTTGCTGATCTACATCGGTTAAGTGGCCCGTTTTAAGCCAGATTTCAGCGCCTAACTCATCAGTGTTTAGGCATACCGAATAACCGATTGGGGCGCGTAACCAACTGTGTTTTATGAGTGAGTCTTGCTGTTCTTTTACACTGCCTTGTAAAACAAAAAGTTCTGCGCCACCTTCTGGGCTTAATTCCAAATTCGTATTGGGTTTCATCTGAATAACAGAAACTTGTTCGTGTTTATCTTTAAATAATGGAACAACTGAAACACCTGTATCGTCAGGTTTAGTTACTGCCGCTAATTCTCTAATATTTAAACGTACGGGTGTTCTGTCTTCAGGTTGGAATTGCCATAACTTTACTAAAATCACACATCCCGCTTCTGAACCTGGGGTATGGCTAGATTGAGGTGGGTTACGCACATATGAGCCTACGGGATAATCGCCGTGTTCGTCTTGAAATACACCTTCAAGTACAACAAACTCTTCTCCGCCGGTATGTACATGGGGTGAAAATTGGCTACCTGGTGCGTAACGCACTACTGTTGTTGCCCGTGCTACTTCTTCTCCTACTCTATCTAATGGCCTTCTAGCCACACCTGCCATTGGCGAGTCTAGCCATGGCATGTTGGCACTGTGTACTATTTCTCTTTTAGTAAAATCAGCAGCAATTTTCATATTTATTCTCGATGAGAGTTAGGAAATACTCATTCTATTTCAAATATAGGAGTCACTACTCTTTGGTGACGCCTAGCGCTATTGTCTTTAATAAAACAAAAAAAGCGCTGAAATCAGCGCTTTTTCAAGTGTTATAGAACCTAGGCTTTTGAGGGAGTTGTATCTATTGCTTGCGCTTTCTTACGCTTAAACACTTTCCCAAAAAGTCCAAAGAATTTTATAAACCCTGATTTAAGATCTTCTAATATCATGTATAAACAAGGAACGAGTACCAATGTCACCAAAGTTGCGTAAAGTACCGCAAACCCTAAAGCCACAGCCATAGGTACGATGATTCTGGCTTGCAAGCTAGTTTCAAACATTATAGGTAATACACCCGCAAAAGTCGTGATAGAGGTCAGAGTAATCGCTCTAAACCTTGCGCAACCCGCTTCAGTTACCGCGGCTATAATCGCATGCCCTTGCTTGCGCCTTTGATTAACAAAGTCGGTCATCACCAGACTGTCGTTTATCACGACCCCTGCAGCCGCGATGAGCCCAAAGAACGACATCATGCTCATGTCTATACCGAAGAAATAATGCCCCCAAATAGCGCCAGTTAAACTAAAAGGAATGACCGACATGATTATCAACGGTTGTCCGTAACTTTTTAACGGTGCGGCCAGCAAGATAAAGACAATTAACATACCGGTAATAAGGAAGGTAAATTGCTGACTTTGTTGAGCTTGTTGTTCTTCAATATTACCGCCCAGCTCTGATTTTACTCCAGGAAAATTAGACTGTAGCTGAGGTAGAAGATTTTCTTCAACTTCTTTGATGACTTCGTTTGGCTCTACTTGTTCTTCATCGATTGAACCATACACATACACACTACGATAACCTTCTTCACGGCGAATATAATTAATGCCAGGTGTTTCGGTTAATGCCACTACATCGCCTAACATCACTTCTTGCCCAGATGGAGTGGTGATTACAGCGTATTTTAGTTCAGCAAAGCGTTCGCGGGTAAGTTTGGGGTAGCGGACCATCACACGTACTTCTTCACCATCTCGAATAACACGTTGTGCTTCACCACCAAAGAAACTTGCGCCTACTTGGCTGGCGATACTAGATAAATTCAGACCTAAGTCATAAGCCACAGGCAATAATTCAATTTGAATTTCTTTACTGGCAGGATCGATAGTCGAACTGATATCAAATAAGCCTTTTTGCTGCTGCAACATAGATATAAATTCCCGTCCGGCAGCATTCAGCATATTAATATCGGCGCCAAACAACATAAAGCCAAATTCGCCGCCATCGTTTCCGCCGCCCATCAAATCGTCTTGAATAGTAATAGATTTGAGGCCAGGAATAATTGGCAACTCTTCGCGCCATCGTCTGGCTAACTCAAAAGCATCAAAATGACGTTTTTCTTCGTCTACCAAGGGAACCACAATTCGTCCGTCGGTACGACCGGTATTAAACACCATAATGTCTTTCATCATGCTGCTACCGTATTCTTCAATAATCTTTTTATCTACCGCTAAAATTGTAGACTCAATGGTTTTAAGCGCATCTATGGTAGACATATCCGACACATTCTCATTCATCGAAATATTGATGCCTGGAAAGTCATGGGGCACTTTGGGAGAGGGGATCATGCGTACCTGATTGCCTTGGATCAAACCAATGCTAATTAACAGCATTGCAATAAAGGCAGTCAATACTAACCAGCGCCACTCAATGCAGCGACTGATGAAGTTTTTGTATGGGCCATTAACAAAACTAAAAAATCCTTTGTTAAAACGTGCACGCCAGCTACTTTCTTTGATTGGAGTGAATTTCATGTGCGCCAGATGAGCAGGCAAGATTAACTTTGATTCAATTAAGCTAAATATTAAACACAAAATCACTACAGCGGAGATATTGACGAAAAATGCGCCCTCTGGGCCGGTTGAAAACAGTGTTGGAGCAAATACCGCAATGGTAGTTAATACGCCAAAAGTCGCAGGTGTTGCTACACGCTTGGCACCGCGGACTACGCTTTCCACTCCGCCACCTTTTTCCTCTATCTCAGAGTAAGCGCTTTCGCCTATGACAATGGCATCGTCCACCACAATTCCCAACACCATAATGAAGGCGAATAAAGATAATATATTAATGGTGATACCAAACACTGGCATCATCATCATTGCCCCCAAGAAACAAACAGGCAAACCAACCATTACCCAAAATGCCAATCTAAATCTTAAGAATATAGTCAGTAGCAAGGCCACTAAAAAAGCCCCTTGAAACAGGTTTTTTAACATCATATCTAGGCGACCGTTCAGGTAAAAGGTCATGTCGACTAAGGTTTTAATTTGCAAACCTGTTGGCAGGGTTTTATTACGTTGTTCTATATAGGCTTTGACAGATTCAGCTACTGGTACGGTGTTTTGATCTTTGGTGGCTTTTACCGATAAAAATATCGCATTTTCACCTGAGTATTTGAAATAACGCTCACCCTCGGTAAAGCCGTCATGTATTTTAGCCACGTCTTCGAGCAATACTTTGGCACCATTTGCCCCAATTTTAATTGGAATACGTCTAAATTCGTCACCTTTGTAGAGTTGATTTTCAACCCGTACTGCAATAATGCCTGAATCTGTGCGTAACTGGCCGGCTGAAATATTAGCCGAATAACTTCTTATAGCTAGAGTCACATCTGCAATGGTTAAGTTATATTTACGTAAGGTTTCAGGGTTGATTTCAATCGCAATTTCATCTTGTGGTGCATCAAGCGACACCAGCGACACGTTATTAAGTTGTAAAAGTTCGTCTTCAATTTGTTTGGCTATGGGTTTTAGATCGCTAAGAGGCAAGTCACCTACAAGTGACATTTCAATCACATCTTGCCTAAACTCGATTTGCGAGATGGTTGGAGGCTCCATATCAGCAGGAAAGGTAGCAATGCTGTCTACCCTCGCTTTGACTTTGTCGAGTACTCCGGTGAGTTCTTTATCTTTATGGATTTCTAAGGTAATCCGGCCATTGCCTCGAAACGCTCGAGAGGTGGCTTTTTTAATCTCGGTGATATCTTTAATCGATTCTTCAATTTTGATTAAGATGCTTTCTTCAATTTCTTGTGGTGATGCACCGCGATATACAGCACTAACATTGATATAGTTAATTTCAATGTTAGGAAACATTTGCCGTTGAATCGTAAAATAACTAAAAAGGCCCATTATGATGATAAACATCATCATTAAGTTAGCCACTACCGAGTTATTCGCAAAAAACGCAATAATACCAGTTTGCTTAGGCTCGGCGATCTGTGATTCAGTCGCTGGACTGTCTGTATTTTCAGTAGACATAATGGTGTCCTTATAGTGATTTATTAACGACTAAATCTTCTTGCGGCTTGGCAACTTTAACCTTCATGCCTTTCTGCGGATATTCAGGCAGAGTAGTCACTAACGTATCTTGGTTTTGCAAACCTTCGCTGATCAAAAAATATGCGCCTTCTTCCCGCAAGATTTCAACTCGTTGAGGTTGCATCTGTTGTTCATCGTCTAACAACCAAATAATTCGATTGTTGACTAATTCTTGGGGTAAACGATACACATTATTAAGAGTTTTTCCGGCGAATCCTACTTCTACATAATGGCCAAATTTAAGCGGAGGTAGAGATGATTTTAAGCTGTAAGGGTCTTCGATTCTGACAATTAGCTGACTCATGCGTGTACTTTGGTCAATAATGCCTAAATCACGGACAACCTTGCCTTCGCGATTAATCGGGTTATAACCTTTGGTACTAATAGTGGCTACTTGTTGGGTAATATCACTGGGTAAAAATTCTCTGTCAAAGCCTGCAATGGGGAAAGATACTTCTGCAGATTCAATGTTATACAGCTCACCTACTTGAGCTCCTTTATTAACGTATTGTCCAACGCCTAAATCACGGCTAACTACCAAAGCATCGTATGGTGCTTTTATCACGCCATTATCTAAATCTCGTTGGGCTAT
Organism: uncultured Paraglaciecola sp.; assembly: GCF_913020055.1. Taxonomy (GTDB): domain Bacteria; phylum Pseudomonadota; class Gammaproteobacteria; order Enterobacterales; family Alteromonadaceae; genus Paraglaciecola. Next base: position 11,184 of record NZ_CAJWCF010000006.1, read on the forward strand.
TTTTAATCTAGCTTGAGCTGATTTTACTGATGCTTGGGCGCTTAACATCTGTGGTTTACGTAAATATAAGTCAGATACTTTGCTGCCCTTTGCTTCACGTTCAGCTACTTCTGCTCTGGCCTGTTCTTCAATTAGGTTGGCTTTAGCTAAACTAAGGTCAGCTTCGGCTTGTAAAAAGGCGGCTTCGTAAGTGACTAGCTCAATAGTAAACAAGGTGTCGCCACGTAAAACTAAACCACCGGGCACGAAGTTAGGATGCCAGCTAAGTACTTCGCCTGATATTTGAGCAGAAACCATAGTACTTTCAAGAGGTTTAACCTCACCATAGCTAGTGATTCTAACTTGGTAATCTTCAGCTATGGCTGTTTCAATTTTTACCGTGGGGCGAGTGTCTACCGGTTTTTTCTCTTCGTCTTCTTCACCTGAAGCCTTAATTGCAGTCATGCCGCCGAAACCAATAGCCAGTATCACTACGGGAAATATTCCTTTAAACCATTTGTTCTTCATTTCATTTTGCCCTCACCACAATTTTTCATTGCTATATAGTAACTTAGGACAACAAAGATACATAAGTTCATTTGTAAAAATATGTGACTTTTAAATTCCTATGGTTAATTAAAAGATCTGCAAACTCTAGTGTAAATAAATGCCGAATTAACTATAGTGAACTCCATTCAATTATCAGCAATGAATAAACTTATGAAACGTTGTGCATTTTTATCCATGGACAGTCTTGAAGACTTTTTTTCATATGACCAAATGTTATTTGAACCGTTAAAAACAGTGGGCTGGTTAGCCGAAGAGGTGTCTTGGCGAAAGCCTGATGTTGATTGGAATAATTATGATGCTGTAGTCATCCGCACTACTTGGGATTATCAGGATGATGTAGAAGGATTTATGGCCTGTTTACAACGTATTGAGGCGTCTTCTGCTCAACTGCAAAATAGTTTGAAAATCGTCGAGTGGAATATCAGTAAAAGCTACTTAAAGGATTTGCAAAACCAAGGCATCAACATTGTGCCTACTCTTTGGTTTGATTCTTTTTCGTTAAGTGAAATTCAAGCCGGTTTTGACTATTTTGACTCGCCACAATTAGTCATCAAACCTTTAATAAGCGCTAACGCTGATCATACTTATAGATTGACCCCAGAAAGTCTTGTGCAACAAGCCGATGACCTAAAAGCTATTTTTGCTAGCCGTGAATTTATGCTGCAGCCATTTTTAAATGGGATTGTTGATGAAGGTGAGTATTCACTGTTTTATTTTGCAGGGCATTACAGCCATAGTATTTTAAAGCAACCTGAATCAGGTGATTTTAGAGTGCAGGAAGAGCACGGCGGAAGACTCAGTTCTATTCAGCCCTGCGAAGATATGTTAACTACAGCAAGACACAGCTTAGCGGCATTACCAGAAGACGTACTGTATGCGCGGATAGACTTAGTACGACACAAAAAAGAGTTTGTGGTCATCGAAATAGAGCTAATAGAACCTTCGTTGTATTTCAATATGGACGCCGACTCGCCACAACGATTTGTCGATGCATTTATTGAAATGTTATGAGTATCTATCAATAAAAAACAATCTGTTACGGCAATGAACATGTTATGTTTTTGCTCATTCAAATGAAGTGGTGGGGTATCTGTTGGCGTTAGAATTACAAGATGTTAGTTTGCTAATGGAACAGCAAACCTACCTGAATAATATTTCACTTACATTTGAAGCTGGTTCTTTCAACGTGTTGTTAGGCCGGACATTGGCGGGCAAAACATCGCTACTTCGAGTACTCGCCGGTTTAGACAAACCTAGTAGTGGAAAGGTTGTTTACAACGGGCAAGATGTAACTGGCTTCGCAGTGCAAAAACGGGGCCTGTCTATGGTCTATCAACAGTTTATTAATTACCCCCACTTAACCGTTTGGGAAAACATTGCTTCTCCGTTAAAACTGGCTAAAGTCTCTGCCGATGAAATTACAAAACGGGTCAAACAAACAGCTGAAATGTTGCATATTGGCGAGTATCTGCAACGATTACCTTTAGAGCTGTCGGGAGGTCAACAACAACGTTGCGCCATGGCCAGAGCATTAGTTAAAGACGCTGGCATAGTCTTATTCGACGAACCTCTGGTGAATTTGGACTACAAACTCCGAGAAGAGTTACGCAGCGAATTAAAAGCCTTGTTCAAAACCCGAGAAACCATTGCTATTTATGCTACCACCGAGGCCCATGAAGCCTTAGCCTTAGGTGGCACAACGACTTTACTCCATCAAGGTAACGTTTTACAGACTGGCTCAGCCAAACAACAGTTTGCTAAACCGATAAACTTAGATGCGGCTGATTTATATAATGAACCCCCTTTAAACGTTTTTTCTGCCAGTGTTACCAATGGCGTTATGCAACTTCAACAGCCTATTAGTTTGGCCAGTGCCGATCATCTAGCAGATTTGCCAAACGGTGAGTATCAGTTTGCTATCCGACCGAATCATATTTCTTTGCAATCTAACGATCTGACTTCAATTGTCTTAGCATCGAAGGTGGATTTAGCAGAAATCAGCGCTTCTGAAACCTATTTGCATGTTGAAACCAGTGTGGATTCAGCTCAAAAAGGTTTGAATTGGATTGTGCACATATTGTCTATTATGAGCTTTAGGACGGGCAGTGAACTTGAGATCTTTTTACCTTTGGAAGATCTGTTTGTATTTGATCTAAACGGTAAAGCACTACGTTGGCCTGACACTCATATTGAGCGAGAATTGTAATGGCCACTATTACCCTAAAAGGTCTAGCGCATAGTTACCTAACTAATCCTACAAAATCGCAGGACTATGCAATTCAAGCGTTAGACCATGTGTGGAAACAAGGTGGTGCTTATGCATTGTTAGGACCTTCTGGATGCGGAAAGTCTACTCTGTTGAATATTATTTCGGGTTTAATTAATCCGTCTGAGGGAGAGGTGTTATTTGATGAGCAAGTAGTGAACTCTTTCAGCCCAGAGCAGCGCAATATCGCGCAGGTATTCCAATTTCCTGTGGTATACGATGCTATGACAGTGGCAGAGAATTTGGCCTTCCCTCTTAAAAATATCAAGCTGCCCAAAGCACAAATAAAAGACAAAGTAGCCGAAATAGCAGACCTACTTGAGTTAACCGATTCTCTCAATAAAAAAGCCAAAAACCTAAGTGCAGATCAGAAACAAAAAGTATCCATGGCCCGTGGCTTAGTGCGCGAAGATGTATCAGCCATCTTGTTTGACGAACCCCTCACAGTGATTGACCCCAACCTTAAGTGGAAACTCAGGCGCAAGCTTAAACAAATCCACGAGCAGTTGAATATCACTATGTTGTACGTGACCCACGATCAGCTTGAAGCGGCCACTTTTGCGGATGAAATAGCCTTAATGTATCAAGGTAAAATTGTGCAGTTTGGTACACCTCAAGAGTTATTTGAACGACCTAATCACACCTTTGTGGGATATTTTATTGGTAGTCCAGGCATGAACTTTATTCCGATTACAAAAAGCCAAGCAGGTGTGTATTACAAAGATATGCAACTTAACATTAGCCAACAACAGCAAGTCGCTTTGCAGAACACTAGTTCACAAAATCTAAAGTTGGGTATCCGTCCAGAGTTTGTTGAATTAAGTGCAAGACCAGAGAGTAATAGTTTTGCTGTGAGTGTTTTATCAGTGCAGCATTTAGGCAGCTATCAACTGGTGGTTATCGACTTTAATGGCTTAGAAATGCAGGTTCGCGTGGCTGAAAAAATGCAGTTTAGTGGTGCACAAGTGCACTTGGTTTTCCCGAGTAAATGGTTAAAGTTGTATGTGGATGAATATTTAGTGGGTGAGCCGGCAATGGATGACGGGGGCCAAAGTATGGAAAAGAACCATGAATAAGATACCCAACAACAAAGCATGGTGGTTAGTGTTGCCAATGTTTTTGCTGGTGGCATTTTCAGCCATTATTCCGTTGATGACAGTGGTGAACTATTCACTACAAGATATTTTTGACCAAAATACTGCCTATTTTGTTGGAGTGGAGTGGTATCAAGAAGTATTAAGAGATACGCGCTTGCACGATTCTTTACTGCGTCAGTTTGGCTTTTCACTTTCGGTTCTATTAATAGAAATACCCTTAGGGATCGCAGTGGCATTAATGATGCCCACCCGCGGTTGGCAGGCGTCAGCGGTACTTATCTTATTGGCCTTGCCGTTACTTATTCCTTGGAATGTAGTGGGTACCATTTGGCAAGTATTTGCCAGAGGCGATATTGGATTATTTGGTTGGACATTGAACAATCTTGGCGTCGACTATAACTACACCTCCAATTCGCTTGATGCATGGTTGACTGTATTACTGATGGATGTGTGGCATTGGACCTCGTTGGTTGCCTTATTATGTTATTCCGGCTTGCGGGCTATTCCTGATGCCTATTATCAAGCGGCTAAAATAGATCGTGCCTCACCTTGGGCAGTATTTCGGTATATCCAGTTACCACGCTTAAAGAATGTGTTGGTGATAGGCGTGTTGCTGCGCTTTATGGACAGTTTTATGATTTACACCGAACCCTTTGTGTTAACTGGCGGCGGCCCAGGCACCTCTACCACCTTCTTGAGCCAAACCCTGACCCAAATGGCCATTGGGCAGTTTGACATTGGCCCAGCTGCAGCATTTTCTCTGGTGTATTTCTTAATTGTGTTGCTGGTGTCTTGGGTGTTTTTTACCACAATTACACATATGGAAAAGTCTGATAATGGCAACAAACATGATAAGTAAACGCAACTTGGGCATGTTCATGTATCTCATATTTGTGTTGTTACCTATCTATTGGTTGCTAAATATGTCGTTTAAAACCAATGATGAAATCTTAGGGCAGTTAACATTATGGCCAACAGACTTTACGCTTAATAATTACATCACCATCTTTACTGATGCGAGTTGGTATATGGGATATGTGAATTCTATGACCTATGTTGCCATGAATTTGGTGATCACCTTGCTGGTTTCGCTACCCGCAGCGTATGCTTTTAGTCGTTATAAATTTGTGGGTGATAAACATTTGTTTTTTTGGTTGTTGAGTAACCGTATGGCACCGCCAGCGGTGTTTTTGTTACCGTTTTTTCAGTTGTATTCTTCAGTTGGGCTATTCGATACACATCTGGCCGTAGCGTTAGCTCACTGTTTGTTCACAGTTCCATTGGCAGTGTGGATTTTAGAAGGTTTTATGTCTGGGGTACCAAAAGAAATAGACGAGACTGCTTATATTGACGGTTATAGTTTTGGCCACTTTTTTATCAAAATTTTCATCCCGATGATAAGCTCTGGGATCGGTGTCACCGCCTTTTTTACTTTTATGTTTTCTTGGGTTGAACTACTGTTGGCGCGCACGTTAACCTCTGTTGATGCAAAACCGATTTCCGCCATAATGACGCGCACCGTGGGGGCGACCGGAATAGATTGGGGGGTATTGGCGGCCGCGGGTGTGTTAACTATTATTCCAGGTATATTAGTTGTTTGGTTTGTGCGTAACCATGTTGCTAAAGGTTTTGCCTTGGGGCGGGTATGACCACTGATCTAAGCTGGAGTGAAAAAACATGTTGAATTGGATGGCGTGGACCATGCCAAGTGGTTTGTTCTTTATTGGCATTGCGAGCATTTTGTTGGTGATGACTATTTTCGAAATTCGTAAGCCGTGTGTTGAGCGTAAAGGTTGGTTACCCATTCCTACTACGCGCGGGGATAGGCTTTTTATTGGCTTATTAAGCAGTGCATTTATACATTTATCGTTTTTGGGATTATCAGATTTGTCGTTGTGGATAGCTTTAGCTATGTCGGCGTTACTGATGTTAATACTGCTGCGTTGGGGGTGATCTTCATCGTTGTTGTCTATTCAAGCTAATTATTACCAGTCACTTGGTAAAGCGTCAAAAAATCTAGAGGGTTGTATGCAAAAAAAATTACAGTGGACCAGTTTGATGTTGATATTGGGTTTATCCGCTCAATCGGTAAAAGCCGATGAGGAGGCCGCTAATCGTTGGTTAAAAACTGAATTTACCGACTCGACATTGAGCCAAGAGCAACAGTTAGAGGAAATGCGTTGGTTTATTCAAGCGGCGAAACCCTTCGCTGGTATGAGCATTAATGTTGCCTCAGAAACGATTGCGACTCATGAATATGAGTCGAAAGTCTTAGCCAAAGCATTCAGTGAAATCACTGGTATCAAGATCACCCATGATTTGATCCAAGAAGGTGATGTGGTCGAAAAGCTACAAACCCAAATGCAATCGGGTCGTAATATTTATGATGCTTATGTGAATGACTCTGACTTGATAGGTACACATTTTCGTTACGGTAAAGTAGTGCCTATATCCGATATGATTGCCGGTGATGGCAAAGATTTAACCTTGCCTACCTTGGACTTAGAAGACTTTATCGGCTTGAGTTTTACCACAGGCCCTGACGGCAAAGTGTATCAGTTGCCTAGTCAGCAGTTTGCTAACTTATATTGGTTCAGAGCCGATTGGTTTGAGCGCGCAGACTTAAAAAGTAAATTCAAAGAGTTATACGGTTATGACTTAGGTGTGCCAGTCAATTGGTCAGCCTATGAAGATATTGCCGAGTTTTTTAGTGAAAAAGTCAAAGTGCTTGATGGTAAACCTGTATACGGTCATATGGATTACGGTAAGAAAGACCCGTCCCTAGGATGGCGATTCACCGATGCTTGGTTTTCTATGGCAGGTGCAGGCGATGTAGGTATTCCAAACGGATTACCAGTAGATGAATGGGGTATTCGTGTAGAAGGCTGCCAGCCAGTAGGTTCTAGTGTCTCCAGAGGCGGTGCAACCAATGGCCCTGCTGCTGTTTATGCCACGCAAAAATATGTTGATTGGTTACGCCAATACGCACCACCAGAAGCCCAAGGCATGACCTTTTCTGAATCTGGCCCAGTACCGGCACAAGGTGCAATCGCCCAGCAAATATTTTGGTACACCGCTTTTACCGCTAGTATGAATGTACCTGGGTTACCCGTGGTGAACGAAGACGGCACACCAAAATGGCGTATGGCGCCTTCACCTAAAGGCCCATATTGGCAAGAAGGCATGAAACTAGGCTACCAAGACACGGGCGCTTGGACTTTCTTAAATTCTACTCCTGACAAACGTCGTTTGGCCGCTTGGTTGTACGCTCAGTTTACTGTGTCTAAAACTGTATCGCTGAAAAAAACCTTAGTGGGTTTAACGCCTTTCCGTGAATCAGATATTAACTCACAACAAATGACCGATGTGGCACCTATGCTTGGTGGATTAGTGGAGTTTTACCGCAGCCCAGCCCGTAAACAGTGGACACCTACAGGTACTAATGTGCCCGATTACCCGAAACTGGCACAACTTTGGTGGAAGTACATTTCTGAAGTCGCTAGCGGTGAAAGCTCTGCGCAAAAAGCTTTAGACGGCCTAGCGGCTGCACAAGACAAGGTAATGCGACGTATAGAGCGGGCTAAAGTGCAAGGCGAATGTGGACCAAAATTGAACAAACCAAGAGATCCCGAATATTGGCTAGCTCAACCCGGTTCACCCAAAGCCAAACTGGCCAATGAAAAACCCCAAGGCCAGACAGTAGCTTATGAGCAACTTTTGAAAAGTTGGCAGGGAGAGTAAGAGTGTTATTTATTTGAAAGGTTGTTTAAAAGTAGGTTCAAATATAAAGAAGGACTAATAAATTCCTTCTTTATTGAGTTGAAATTTCTAATTCATTTTCGGCTCAAAGGTGCTGCCCGAGAGGAATACCTATTTTTACCCTCTTCAATCAACACTTCTGAAATGCGTATTTTGAGGTGGTATACTTATAAATATGTTATTCCCCAATTATCTGGAAAATTTAGCCAGAAATATTGAGTGTATTACATGGAAACTTATTCTAATTTCTTATAGAAACCAACGGCAATAATATAGATACTGACTTTGATAAGCGAATTACAGACGCTGGGATAATTAGTTTTTCAACCACGAATTCCTGCATACTTCCGATAAAGATATACTCGCACTATGACGAGTTAGCGTTATTAGGGGGATATGCCCCTTTTAAAGGGTGCCTGAATAGATGGGGACAATAAATTTAAGCGTTATAAACTATTGCAACTCCCTTTGTTATCAAATTATTACCCACAGTTTCTGGCCCTCATTGGACAACAAGTTAATGGTTTTCCCAAGTATGTGCGTTCAGAATTTGAAACGTACTCCAAGTGAAGAAATTTGGAATATGGCTTTTTGCAAGTTCATTGTAAAGAGTGTCACCATGAACACCTTGTTGCAATAACATGCCCTAATCACATAGTGAACTAAACCCAATAAGCCTCATTCATTTGTCGGCGCTGTGAAATTTCAATGATGTTAAGTATGAAAATGAAGAATTATAATCATAAATACAATAATAAATTTAAAGATAAGCTTTATTTTTTAACCGGTGTCATTCTTGTTAGATTATCTTTGAATGGCTTTAGATAGGCTTGATATATTGACTGGTGACCTGGGTCACCAGTGCCGATACCAAACCGAATTTTACCCACCTTAGATGAGTGAATTAAGGTTCCAATCATCCTATCCCAAATAGCGAAGGTTGAGCCTAAGTTACGGTCGAAGTGCTCAGGTTTATCGCTATGATGCACTTGATGTTGTGCAGGGCTGATAAACCATGACTCAATTTTATCTCCCCAAGACCACCATACGTGGGAGTGGCGAAGGTTTGCTCCCATGACATTGAAAACAAATACAAAAATATTGGCACCAAGAACATCGAACATACTCAATGTTGGTCCAAAAAAATAATAACCAATACCCACGGCTAACCCTTGAGAGAGTGCCATTCTACATGCGTATAAATAGCTTTCAAAAGGATGACTTCGATATATTGTCATCGGTGTCATCACTTTTGCTGAATGATGTACTTTATGGAAATCCCATAGAACGGGCACTTTATGCATGGCTAAGTGCAATAAAAAACGCGTCAGGTCATCTAACAAAAACAGTACCAGAGTAAAAATACTGATGATAACCACTTGGTTATCAGTGATAGGTGCCATGTCGCCAAACAGTGTTGCAAGTAAATCTGAAAATCCGATTGCTATTGGCACCATGGTTAACACTATCGGTGCCCAAAGCAATACTTTTAGCAGGCGGTTTACAATAAACAAGCTGTAATCAAGTCGAGCAGAAGCATGAAACCATATTTTTTTATTAAACAGGTAACCCCAAAAAGCACCCAACCTAAAATTTTTCTTTTGAACTAAGTAAGCCGGAATAGCGAGCAAAATAGCGGATACTAAATAAATACCAAAAACACGTTTATTGGCATCCATCAAATATCCAGGTAAGTACAGGATACTCTCGCTTAGTAAATCAACTATTTGCATCTAATCCTCTTTAAAACACAGTCACTTAAAAAATCCTTGCTAAAACCTGTATTTATAACCCACTTGAAACTGCCTCGATTTGGTTGGCCTTGCACCAAAAGGTCTTCGGCTTGATATTTTTGCGGTATCAAAAATATTATCTATTTTTGCATACAGCTGGCTGTTGCTTGTTAGATTATAACTTCCTGATAAATCAACATTCGTCAATGCTTGCGTTTTTAAACCTGCTAAAGCTGAATCTCTTGGATCGCCTGGATCAACCGTTAAAGCAGTCTGAGCCGATTCTTTCATTTCGCCGGAATAACTGGCTAATATAAATATTTGCCAGTTATTCGCGGTTAAACCCAGACTCAGAGATAAAATATCATCCGCTAAATAAGGGACGCCATCTCCTTCGTTTACGAGTCCCCATTGAGTAAAATCAGAATAGAAGGTGTCTTTGAATTCGGATTCAGTATGCGTGTACACAATCGACCAAGGTAGAGACAACTGACTATTAAGTTTATAGGTATCACTGACAGTGGCTTCGATCCCATAAATGTCTACTTCCCCTGCATTAAATTCTACGTCAGTGTCGCACCCAGCAGAGACAGAGCAACTTTCTTTAAGGTTACTGTAGTCAGTGAAAAAACCAATCACTTCAGCTTCTTGACCACTATTAACGTATCGATAGCCCAGTTCATAGTTGACACTTTTTTCAGTTTTTATTTCTACCGCTTGCGCAGGGCTGGTAGGCACAAAACCACTGTACACGCCACCAAAGATGCCTGAAAATTTAGATAGTTCGTAATACGCACTGATGCTGGGTAACCAGATCTTGTTAGTTTTTTTCAGAAAGTCTTGCTCTCGGCCCGGTGCACGGTTTTGATAATAACCATCAATCGACTCACCTCTAACACCCAACGTTAGACTGAGGTCTTCAAACTGCAGTGTATCTTGAATATATATAGACAGTGCTTCGGTGTTTTCAGTATTGGTTGAAGTGGGTTTTGTAGCTTCACCGGTAGATTGCAGGTTTCCTGAGCGTAAAAAGAAGTTGTCTTCTATATGATTTCGCTCAATTTGGTCTTCATGAAAACGAATACCTCCTTCAATTTCATTTTCAAGGCCAAACAGTCCCAAGTCCCATGCAAAGTCTATTTGCATGCCCTGTGAATAATACTCACGAGCGTTTGTGCTCAACACCAGAATTTCTCTTAAAGTGCTATCTCTATCACCTGTTAACGTTTGATAATAAGGAAGGTTTTGTTCGCTTGTTGGGTCGCGCAAAATTTGCTGCAACGTGGGTACAAAGCCACCCTGGGAACTAATAAATTCGTTTACTTTAAACCAATCGCGTTCGAAATCATTACGATAAACCCGCGTTGTGGCATTAAAATCAGAAAATTCAATATGATGAGTTAGTTGAATTTGTTGATGCTCCCAATTCATCTGGTCTAATTGACTAGATACATAACGTCTATAAGGATTTTCAGAAAAATCAGCATCAGTTAAGCCGAGGTAAGTTTCATCCGATGTTTCTTCTCCGTAGGAAAGTTTTAATTCAAACAACTGAGAATAATCATCACCATCCAGTCGATAATTGAACTTCGCCATCAAATCTGACTTATCGAACCCAGTATCACCGCCGCCATCTATCTCTTTAAAACCATCAGCTTTAAAATGCAAACCTTCCAGCAGGAAACCAAAGTCGCCAACAGTATCGCCATAATAAGCGTGAAGTTTGCCATAGTTGTCAGTACCAAGACCTAAATCTAGGGCACTTTCTTGGCTGTCTGGTACTTGCCTAGAAATGAGGTTTAACGTTCCCGCCACCGTATTCGGGCCGTACTTAATGGTTGATGGACCTTTGGTGACTTCTATTGCCGTCATACGTGTGGTGTTGGGGAAATAATAAGCAGCAGATGCAGAGTAGGGGGCAGGGCCAATTAAAACACCATCTTCCATGATATTTATTTTTTTACTACGCTCAGGTGTCACGCCGCGAAACCCGATATTAGGACGTAACCCATAACCGTCCTCTTGACGGATATTGACGCCAGGTACGGTAGCTAAAATTCTGCCGATGTCATCATATTCAAACTTTTCTAGCTCCAATTCATCAATCAACTTGACTGAGCCTGTCGATTTTATGAGATCTTCTTTGCTGCCGATCACACTCATTCGCTCGATTGAAGTGTGATCATCATTTGCAACAGCCAATGGACTAAGCAATATGCTCGTTATTAATACTGCTAAGGGCTTTTTGATCATTGATGGTTTTAATGTATTTAAATTAATCATTGTCACCAGCCGATGTAGCCGGTAATTCGAGCGCTAGCCTCTGAATAAAATCTGTTTTCATATTATCTGTTACGTCTTTAAGTTGATCGTGCACCTCTTGCACTTGCTCTGGCTGTTGTACTAACAAGTCTGTAAGTGAGCTTTGTAGACTCAAGGCAAACTCAATAACCTCGGTTAAATCGCCACGCATTTTTGCTGCCGTGTCAGTTGCACCGACATCAAGCAGATAATCCTCGAATCCAATACCTGCATCAGTTTCGCCACCCAAAAAAATCATATTGAGACCCTGAATGTTGCTGATGATATTTTGTAGAGAATGATAAGCAAAACGAGATTCTACATTTTCAGCACAGGGTGCGAGTCCACAATCATTTGCAAACACGCCAAGTGGTGTGGCTAATTTGGCGTCTTTAGTGAATTTTTCGATATAAAAAATTGCGTCAGACACATCATTCACTGCGTCTTGAGCATTGTTGAATATACTATCCTGTTGACCCGCATTTTTAAGAATATCAGCATAACCTTGCGCGTTTTCTGAACCGTTCCAGGCCGTTAATAACGCTTCAATATTGGAGACTAAATCTGTAGCAGCGATTTTTGCTAGTCCACATCTTGCGACTGTTCTGTCTTCATCTGTACGATTATTCCAACCTTGGGGATCGGTTCCAAATACAGTACAGCTATGGTCTAAGTTTGGATTGAACAACAAGTATTCGATGGCATCCAAGCCTTTTCTGCTAGCCGTACGTGTACTGATGTCATAGTCTGCTTGTTCAGCTAACACCACGTCTTGGTCTAAAGCGCAAGCACTCGTATTAGGCCAAGAATATATTTTGTTTCTGAGATCGTTATTGTTATCTAAAAGTGGCCCTATTTGCATCACTTCGGCTATTTGCCAAACCGCCATGGCATCTCGCCAGCTTTGTTTTGCTGATATTTGTGTTGCATCGATATCATCAGCTTGAGAGGTCAGAGCATCGCAGTAATGACCAATCGCAGTCTCTTGATCAACCGCTAACTGAGCAAATTTGGTGTAAGTAGGAACAATGACATTGTCAGTTAAGCTTTGTAGAAGCAAAGTCTGGTTGAAACTATTACTAGGTGTTGTTGGTTTAGTGGCAGCTTGAGAAAATAGCGCCCCTTGAGTGCTACTTGAACTTTCGCCACAAGCCACCAAACCCATTATGGCTCCAATAGCGGCACTATTGAGCACTAGATTGATTAGTTTCGAATTAAAAGGTTTTGCCACTTCTTATACTCCAATATGCATAACGTAAAATTTAAAAAAGAGGTTAGCCTCGAAAGGGTAACCTCTTAGGAATATCAGCAGTGTTATTCCAGTTTATTGATAAGATTTGTTATAGATTTTCATTATGAAATTTTACCACGAAATCCTGTTATAAAAGGTTTACCAATTGGCTGCATTCTGTGCATCAAATGCGTAAGCTGCCTGCAACAAATCTCTAGCTATCATTAAATCAGCACGATAAGCCAACACTTCAGCTTCGCCTGTTAATACCGGCATGTCACCCATCATACTGTGAACTGTAATGAAGTCTGCATCGTTAAGAGGTGTGGCTTTGTTAAACTGTAAACCTAAAGCGAAGCCCTTCATTTCAGACCAATGTTTTGCGATAGTAGAATAGCTAAAGTCATCAGTTCCAATCGTTCCTAAATCTGCATCTACATCATTGATGTAGTGAACAACCGTTGCTGCAATGGCTTTTTCCCATGTTAGAACAGCAATATCACGATACCCATAGAGCTCAGTTTTTTGCGCTTCTGTTAACGCAACGCCAGCAGTATCATTTAACAATTTACGACCCTGTAAAAATGCGTCCATTGCTTCCTTGCTAAAATCGTTAGCGACTGTTGCACCACGGTCACGCTTAGCTGCATTAGCTGAATGTCCAAAGTTGTACTCAGAATTGAAGTCAATGGCTCCATCTCCATTGGTATCGTGATAAAGCTGCCAATCGTCACGACCGCCCTTTGTGGCGACTTCTTCATCCGTGTAATCAAGATAATCTCTGGCCGCACCGAAATAACCGAACCCTTCATCAAACTGATGTTCTAACTCAGTGTATGCTTTTGATGTATCAGTGTGATCAGAAAGCAAGCCTTTGCCATCTGTATCGCTGTCTAAGTAATCATCTACACCTTGCGAAAATGAGACTGACATTGATAAGAATTTTTGAATAAGTTGCCTTAAATCACGACCATCACTGGTTAATGAGATATTAGTAATGTCATTACCAAAGGGGTCTTGACGAACGGTTCCGTCTAGTTGAGTTTGTGCATTATCAGCAAGCATATCAAAGAAGGTACGAACAAGGCCTTCAGGTGTTGTAGAGCCTTTTGCTCCCCAACCTGCAAACTCACTATTCCAGTCTTTATGCTGACCTGTGGTATCATTACCTGCTATTTTACCTACTAAATTTTTTGACGAGCTTGATAAGTCTGCCAACACAGTTTGAGCGCCAGGCGACGTGGTTGTTAAAATTGAACGTTGTGAAGCCACATCATAATCAGAAACATCAAAATATGAATTAAGTGCATTGATTACCGCATCACGATTGATAAAAGCGCCATTGGTATCAAACGCTGTTGCATCGCTTATTTCTGCACCAATAAATTTGAATAGGTCACTTATCAGTATTTGACGAGCCACTTGTCCGCTATAATTTACCGCAGACTCTCCGGGCATCGCTTTACTTTCGAAATCGTAATAATCTAATAAGTCATCGACATAAAGGGTTATATCTTTGCTGAAAGTGGCACTAGCACTGTCAGTAACTGTGACAATTAAGGAAACGTTGGCTTCTTGCTCAAAGTTCAGTGTATTTTCTGCTTTGAGTTTTAACGCCGCACCATCTATTTCAAAACGATCGTCGTCAACAGCAAAAGTAAAGGTATCTGCTGTATCAGCATCGGTTGCTGATAAGGTGCCAATAGCGGCACCTGTAACGTTCTCTGAAACATTACTGGCAGACAAAGCTATGTCTGTAGGTGCGCTATTGACCGAAGGTGTAGGAGTCGGCGTTGGCATAGAATCACTAGAACTTCCACCACAGGCTGTTAATCCAAATGTGGCAGCAACAACTGCGGCTGATAATAAACTCTTTTTAGTTTTAAGCATGTTTCCCTCGAAATACAAATGGATTAGTAATTTATTTGACGTAAACACTATAAAACAGATGCAAATAAGAATCAATGCTATTTGCATTATTGTTTGGTGAGTGATGATAAAGTGTTTTAATGTAAATAATCAGAATTTTATTGATTGACTCATGACTGCTGTAGTCGATAAGTTAGTCTGTATGAAAGTCAAACAGATGGTCGTGGCCATTTTGATCATAATTTGTAAGTCATCCGAACGTTAATATTCTCAATCAAATAAAAGTCATAGTCTGTAAGGTTTTCTGCAATAAAATACTGTGCGTAAATTAGTTGTTAAAGCGCCAGTAACAAAAATCGAAGTCTGATGCTCCTCATTTCTTTACTCATAAATATTTACTCGTTTTCTAAAAGCTTTTGAATATCTAATTTGCCTATCACTTTTATTTATTTTTTCCGTGCACTTATAAAAAACAGAAGTTTCTAACATATAAAAATTACATCCATGTAACCCATATTTAAAGTTCAGCAAATAGTACATTCGCTAATCCATTTACCAAACGATTGATTTAATTTTTTAGTTGTTCTTTAAAATTCCTTACTGAATTAATATTTATCACTGTATTTTTCTCATAAGTGGAATGATTTTTCCATTCGCCGCGCGCATGGCTTCGCAGGAGCGTGTATCTGAATACAATCAAGTGCTCATGATGACAACCTTCAAAACGTTCTCACAAAAACCTATTTTTAAAAGATCCGCGCTTGAGGTAAGATTCAAATTTTGAGCGCGCATACTTTCACACCGTCTCTTTTGTGGTATCCATTACAAGAGGCATATCACTCCCGACACTGCTATTTTTCAGTACAGGTGTGTTTTTTGTTGTCGCTATGCTGAAACTTTATAGCGCAAAGATACGGGCAATAACGGTCTGAATCTGGAGTGTTCACTTGCCTAATGAGTGGTATATCCGTTTGCAAGCTATCAGTAATTTTGCACTTTTAACCACGATTCAGTGCTATTTGTGGATGATTAGCTTTATGATCATACTGGTACACTTGTCTTTGTTAAGTATTGACTGCAAGATTGTTAGTAACAGAAACCATCAATGCGACACTTACCAAGTAAGGTTACATTGATTGTCCTTTCTGTTTTGTTAATATCTAATGACTATAAAAAACGACAGGGAAAATAATGCGAATAATAAAACAAACCCTACTATCGGTAGCCGTTTTGGCTTCTTGCGTTGCTTGCGCGCCCGCAAACAAGCCTGAAACTGCTATCAGCGCCGTGACCTTAACGGCTGCAGATGCAAATGAATTTTTAGAGCAATATGCCAGTGAAATGGAAAAGATAGCAACACCTGCAGCCCATGCTTCATGGGCTTATGCAACCCACATCAATTTCGATACTGGAAAAGTCAACGCATATTTTAACGAGCAAACATCGGTATTGAGCGCTCAGTATGCCGTTGCAGCAGCCACATTTAATGATGTAGAAGTAGACGCGGATACTAGACGCCAACTAGAACTCCTAAAAGCCTCACTCGAAATAGCACCACCTGCAGATCCTGCAAAAGCCGAACGACTGGCTGCCATTGGTTCCCAAATGACCAGCATTTATGGAGCGGGTGAGTATTGTAGAGAAGATGGGACTTGTTTGTCTTTAGTGCAAATGAGCGCTGAAATGGCAACAAGTCGTGATCCTGAATTACTGCAAGAATATTGGCAAGGGTGGCGCGAAATTTCAAAGCCCATGAAAGACGTTTATGCGGAGCAAGTGCTGATTGCGAATGAAGGTGCTAAAGAGCTAGGTTTTGCAAATACTTCTGAATTATGGCGCGCTAAATATGACATGCCCGCCGCTGAATTCCCAAAAGAATTGGACCGACTTTGGGGCCAGGTAAAACCTTTTTATGCAGCCTTGCAATGCCATGTACGAGCTGAGTTATCTGAGCATTATGGTGAAGAGACTGTGCCGTTAGACCAGCCTATACCGGCACATCTTTTAGGAAATATGTGGGCACAAAGCTGGGGTAATATTTACGACATTGTGAAACCAGAACAAGAAATGAATGTCCCTGATGTGACAAAAGCAATGGCTGACCAAGGCTATGATGAAATTAGAATGGTCAAAGAAGCGGAAGCGTTTTTCTCATCCTTAGGTTTTACATCATTGCCCGAAACGTTCTGGGAACGTTCAATGTTTCAAAAGCCACCCGGCCGCGATGTGCAATGTCACGCATCTGCCTGGAACATAGACAGTAAAGAAGATTTGCGTATTAAGATGTGTATTCAAATTACCGGTGAAGAATTTAACGTTATTCACCACGAGTTAGGTCATAATTATTATCAACGGGCATATAAAGACCTCCCCATTCTTTATCGTGGCTCTGCCAATAGCGGTTTCCACGAAGCGATTGGTGACACTATTGCTTTGTCGATGACTCCTACGTATTTAAAAGGACTCGGATTAATCGATGACATTCCTGACGCGTCAAACGACATAGGTATGTTATTAAAAGTAGCGCTGGATAAAATTGCGTTTATTCCTTTTGGCTTAATGGTTGATCAATGGCGCTGGCAGGTTTTAGCAGGGGACATCACGCCAGATAAATACAACGAATTGTGGTGGGAACTGCGTGAAACCTATCAGGGTGTAGCTGCACCTGTGAGCAGAGATGCTGATGCTTTTGATCCCGGTGCTAAATATCATGTACCGGCCAACGTGTCTTACACACGCTATTTTTTAGCACATATCCTACAATTCCAATTTCATAAAGCATTGTGCGATATTGCTGGCAGTGAAGAGCCATTGCATCGCTGTTCAATTGTGGGCAGTAAAGAGGCCGGAACAGCCTTAAATGACATGCTTGAAATGGGTAAGAGTCAGCCTTGGCAAGAGGCTATGCAAACAATGACGGGTGGCCGAGATATGGATGCATCCACTATTGAGGCGTATTTTGCCCCTCTGAAAGTGTGGTTAGATGAGCAAAACGCTGACCGTCAGTGTGGGTGGTAAGCTGTTCATAGCCAGATACAAAAATTAAATTGCTGATTATTTGCAGCTAACCATACTCATTAATGCTACCTCATCTCGATGAGATAGCATTAAACCTCACCTTGAGGATATAAATAGTTCTCAGCAGCACTGTTTATATCCACCTCATCATATTTCTAAGAAAATATAAATATCCCCCTATCTTAAGTAATATTAATAAGTTCATAGCTTTATGATAGTTTAATTGCCCCACTTACCGATGATCGGTGCGTGGTGTTTGATTAATCACGTGACCGGTTTTACGTCAGTAACATGTAGATGACCCGAACATCATTTTTGCAATGTTTAAAGGGTTTATTTACCGACACTGTTCATTTTAGTATCGTTCGGGTAACGTTTTCAATAAGCTAATGCCACGGTATTCGCTTGTAAAAACCTAGTTTTAGTTCAATCAATTATACTTAGCTGGGGTTCATCGCTATAAACTTCAGTGCCACGCCGTTATTGCACCAGCGTTGACCGGTGGGTTTAGGACCATCATTGAACACATGGCCCTGATGTCCACCACAGCGGATACAATGATACTCGGTGCGTGGCCAAATCATTTTATAATCTTTTTTGGTCGCTAAATGCCCAGGGATATGGGTAGTAAAACTGGGCCATCCTGTGCCGCTTTCAAACTTCATCGCTGACGTAAATAACGGCAAATCACAACCTTCACAGGCATATATGCCCTTACCATGCTGTTCATTTAAGATGGAAGAGCCAGGGCGCTCCGTTTGTTCTTCTCGAAGCACTCTAAAAGCAGCCGAACTAAGTCGCTGTTGCCATTCTTGTTTACTCAGTTTCAGAGGTGTCAACACTAAGCTGCCACTGTAGCTTTTAGGTAGAAACTTGCGCCATTGTTGCTCTATTGCGAGTGCAGTTCTGCTTTTTTTAAATGCGGGCTCACTAAAAGCCGAAAACATGGTGCTGCCTAATCCCAGGCTTGCGGTCACTGCAATAGTTGACGTGATAAATTTTCTGCGGTTCATAAGATGCCTCTTTTTATAAATTATGTATAACTAGACCGTCAATTACGGTATTTATTTCTAGATAAGAGTAAAAATAAAAGAGACCGCGTCTATTTTAAGATAGTTATGCTTTGGATGTGTTTTCATCCGTGGCTTCGTTATCTATGTCATAAACTACGCCACTCATGACCAATAAAGCATGAAGTTAATGATTACTTATAGCGCTCAACTTCGGATTCGTGAAACAGGATCAAAGCATCCCAGTGGCGCTCATGATCAAACGAATACCTAAACCTGCAGTCACCATCACTACTATTATGCCAAGCGTATTACCCAACCATTTATTGGTATATTGACCTAATTGTTTTTTATGGTTCATGACAACCAGTAAGAAGATGGCAATAACAGGCAACAACAAACCATTGGCAAATTGCGCGGCTAAAATAATGCTAATAGGTTTGATTCCAGTTAAGGCTAAGATCACACCACTAAAAATGACGCTAAGGGCAATTAACTTAAAGGTACGTGATGACGTGCCGCCCTTAACCCCTAATATTTCTGTCATGGCATAGGCTGTGGCTAAAGGTGCGGTGATTGAGCTGCTTAAGCCTGCTGCAAAGAAACCTACACCTAACATGGTTTTTGAAAATGAACCGAACAGTGGTTCTAGTTGGGTTGCCATGTCTCCCGCACCAGATATATTTAACCCGCTACCAAAAATGCTGGCAGCGGCCGTGGAGGCTATCAATATGGTAATTAACCCACCTAATCCAATCGCGGTGGCAGTGTCTGCTCTAGCGTGATTTAAATCGTTAACAGATGACCACTTGGCTTTTACCGCTGAGGCATGCAAAAACAAATTGTAGGGTACTACTGTTGTACCAATTAAGGCGATGACAGTTAACAGGCTGCCATCAGGGATTTTGGGGGTAGTGAGACCTTTAAAAAGTGCGCTTAAATTGGGGCCAACAGAGATAAAGGTCGCAATAAATGCTAGCGCCATCAGCGCGACTAATATCAGTAAAATACGTTCAATTTGTTTATATGAACCACGCCACAGTAAAGTACCCGCTAACAGCGAAATAAGAATAACTGAGATTCGGTAAAACGATTGGCTATTATCTGTTAATGCATCGATGCCTAATGCCGCACCGGATAAGTTTCCTGCCTCGTATGCTGCATTACCTAAATACAAAGCCACCATGATCAGAGCAAATAACGGCCATTTCCAGATAGATTGATTCAGCATGATTCGTAATGTTTCGCCTAACCCTTGTTGAGTGACTAAGCCCAAACGAGCGGACATTTCTTGCAAGATAATAGTGGCGATGGTGGCAAATAGTAACGCCCAAAGCAGAGTGTATCCGTAATTTGCGCCTGCTAAAGTACAAGCCGTGACTGTTCCGGGACCAATAAATGCCGCTGCGATGAGCGCACCAGGACCGATGTTTTTTAAACGTTTTAGCATAGATTTTTATCTACTCTGAGATATTTGATTGGTTTATTCATTAGCTTTTCCAAACCCGCCTCCTGTTGGCGACTGAATAGAGATACTGTCTCCGGCTGCCACTGTCGTAAAGTCACATCCGGCCAGTGCTTGTTGTTCACCGTTGCCTTTCGTTAACCAATTACGCCCGACTCTGCCTGCTTGTCCACCTTTGAGACCGAAGGGTGGGGTGACTCGGTGTCCTGATAAAATAGAGCACTGCATGTCTTCTAAAAAGGTAATAGTACGGGTAATGCCGTCACCCGCATGCCACTTGCCTGAACCACCTGAATCACGATCAATGACAAATTCCTTGAGCATCACCGGATATCGTTGTTCTAATATTTCGGGGTCGGTCATACGCGTATTGGTCATATGCGTATGCACTGCAGCGACACCATTAAACCCATCGCCTGCGGGGCTGCCAGAACAAATAGTTTCGTAATACTGGTAGTTTTCATTGCCAAAGGTCAGGTTATTCATGGTGCCTTGGCTGGACCCCAGCGCACCTAAAGCGGCAAATAAGGCATTGGTCACCGCTTGGCTTGTTTCAACGTTTCCAGCTACTACCGCCGCCGGAAAGCGCGGGTTAAGTATCGAACCTTCGGGCACAATAATTTCCAGTGCTTGCATACAACCCGCGTTAAGTGGCACATCATCGTCAACCAAACATCTAAATACATACATCACAGCTGCTTGGGTAATGGCTTTTGGCGCATTCAGGTTGTTGTTTTGTTGCGCACTGGTACCAGTAAAATCAATACATGCCTGTAGATTGACCTTATCAATAGTAATTTTGACCTTAATGGTCGAACCGGATTCTAACGGATAGCTAAACTCTCCATTCTCTAATCTAGCCAGCACGTTCTGCACAGAGGTTTTTGCGCTGTCTTGGATATGTTGCATGTAGGCATACACGGTTTTAAGTCCATGCTGGTCGACTAGTTTGAGTAGCTCATTCACACCTGTTTTATTGGCCGCAGTTTGCGCCATTAAATCGGCCATGTTTTGCGCGACATTTCTTGCAGGATAATCACCTGAAGAAAATAACGTTTCGATATTAGCGGTTTGAAATTGTCCTTGTGCAACCAGCTTCACACTGTCGAGTAGAATGCCTTCTTGATGAATGTTAGTCGCTAATGAAGACATAGACCCTGGGGCAATGCCTCCTACGTCTTCATGATGGGCGCGGCTGGCCACATAAAATAAAATGTGGGTATTAGCCGCATCAAACACAGGGGTAATCACCGTAATGTCGGGTAGATGGGAGCCGCCGTTGTATGGATTGTTTTGTACAAACACATCGCCCGGATTGATAGATTGTTGACCATTAATAATCACTTTGACGCTGGCATCCATCGAGCCTAAGTGCACGGGCACATGTGGAGCGTTAGCAATCAAGTTGCCGGTGGCATCAAAAATGGCGCAGGAAAAGTCCAAACGTTCTTTTACATTCACCGACTGAGAAGTATTACGTAACACTATGCCCATTTGCTGGGCGATGCTCATAAAGGCACTGTTAAATAGCTCTAGGGTGACAGGGTCTGCCTTGTTTAGAGCACTTTCTTCTATTGTCTGACCTGAAATTAAGGCTGTGTTTATTGGTTCAAAGTGAAGCTCCAAATGGCCATTTACATTCACTTTAGCTCGCCAGTTTTTTTCTATAATGATAGTGCCTGTTGGTTCAACAATTATCGTGGGGCCTGATACTTCATGGCCAAATGTGAGTGATGATAAATGTATAACCTGTGCATCTAACCACTGACCTTGGCTATAAATTTGTCTAACGCTGTGTGCTTTTATGGATAAGTCTTTGGCCAGAGGGTGTTTGGCTTCTACCACCTTTTCAGCGCCGCCATAGGATTCAACAATTAAGGTATCAATCATTATGGGTTTGTCGGCACTAAAGCCAAACTGTTGCTCATGTTGCTGAGTAAAGTTTTTTTGCATAGCTGCAAACGAATCGAGTGGAATATTAAGGCTGGTATCCGTATTCAGGTATTTAAGCAAAGCGCTGCTTTGATGATTTATTTGCTTGTTGTTCAAACCTTGGCTGGTTAAGTCTTCAGTATTAGTTTGTTTAAGTTGTTCAATAGCAACTTGTATTGCTGATATATCACCGCTTTGGATCAGAGGGCACGCGACTTTTTGCCGTTCTACTTTTATATCGGCTAAACCCATACCATAAGCTGACAAAATGCCCGAGTAACTGTGTAAAAATACGGTTTTAATGCCGAGTTTTTCAGCCACTAAACAAGCATGTTGCCCACCTGCGCCGCCAAAACAATTCAGCACATAGTTAGATACATCGTAACCCCGTGCGATGGATATTTTTTTGATAGCTTGTGCCATGTGTTCAATCGCTATGGCTAGAAAACCTTCGGCTACGTCTTCAGCACTTCGACCATCGCCAATATTATGCGCAATGTCAGCAAAAGCTTTTACGGAGCTTGTTTTATCTAAAGGTAGGTTTTGCTCTGGACCAAATATACTGGGGAAAAAATCAGCCTGAATTTTGCCTAAGCATAAATTAATATCGGTCACTGCTAACTCGCCATTGCGCCGATAACAAACCGGGCCTGGCACCGCGCCTGCCGATTCAGGGCCTACTCGAAAACGCCCATCTTGGTAACGTAAAATTGACCCACCACCGGCCGCTACAGTATGAATGTGCAACATAGGCACGCGCATACGTACCCCTGCTACTTCGGTTTCGTAGGCTTTTTCAAATTCGCCTGCATAGTGCGACACATCAGTTGAGGTGCCGCCCATATCAAAACCAATAATTTTATCAAAACCGGCTAGTTTAGCGGTGTGTACAGCACCGACTATGCCGCCAGCGGGACCAGACAATATGGCATCTCGGCCACGAAAAGTGTCTGCGCTAGTCAGGCCGCCAGATGACTGCATAAATAACAATTGAGCGGGTGTGTGTTGGTTTAGACCTTGGCTGATATTTTGAATATAACGCAATAATATAGGGGTGAGATAAGCATCGACTAAGGTGGTTTCACCTCTGGAAATGAGCTTTTGCAAAGGACTGACTTCATGGCTAGTCGAAATTTGGCTAAAACCAATTTCCTTAGCCAACTGCATTAATTGTTTTTCGTGTTGAGTGTATTGGTAGCCATGCATTAGGACTATTGCAATGGCCGTTAGACCTTGGCTGTAAGCTGTTTCCAATGCCTTTTTACTGCGTTCAATATCTAGGGCTTGCACACCTTCACCTTTAGCTGTGACTCGCTCGTTTATCTCGATGACCTGAGTGTACAGAATATCGGGTTTTTCAATCTTTAAGGCAAACGTATCGGGGCGTGCTTGATAGCCAATTTCAAGCGCATCCTTAAAACCCTTTGTGATAGCCAATAAAACCGAGTCGCCTTTGCGTTCTAACAAGGCGTTAGTCGCGACTGTGGTGCCCATTTTTATTTTGTCTATCAGGTCATCAGGTACGGGATCGGATTGGGGGATATCCAAAATGGATTTAATGCCGTAAACGGCTGCATCGGCATAGGCTTCTGGGTTTTCAGATAAATACTTTCTGCACAGCAGGGTGCCATCTGGATGCCTAGCAACGATATCGGTGAAAGTGCCACCGCGATCAATCCAAAATTGCCAGCTTTTATAAGGTGT
Organism: uncultured Paraglaciecola sp.; assembly: GCF_913020055.1. Lineage (GTDB taxonomy): Bacteria > Pseudomonadota > Gammaproteobacteria > Enterobacterales > Alteromonadaceae > Paraglaciecola. Next base: position 35,118 of record NZ_CAJWCF010000006.1, read on the forward strand.
ATAAGAGTCTTTGTTCATCTGAAGTGCACTTGTGTAGCTTAATTGTGATTATGCCAGACCCTATGCTTTAATCTATCAACTTATACTGATTGTTATTGTAAAAGGGGAAGGTTAGTTATGATTATTATTACCGGCGATTTGCTAATAAAAGATGGCCACATGCCGCAAGCCATACAAGCGTCGCAAAAGCATGTTGCTCACTCTCGCACTGAGCCTGGCTGCATCAGTCATGCCGTGTACCAAGATCCTGAAAATGCTTTACGTTTGTTTTTTTATGAACAATGGGCAGATCAGGCCGCCATTGACGCTCATTTTGCCTTACCTAGTTCCCAAGCGTTTGTCGCAGAAGTGCGGGCATTAGTATCAGCACCAGCAAATTTACATATTTTTAGTGCCGAACAAATTAAATAAAGGTTGTTTAAACCTTTTGGTGATTGTTTGCGACCTAATCTAAATAGGTCATCAGACTCTTATTTAAAAAAAGGATTAGGTCATGAAAAAGTTGATTGTTGTTTGTTTAATTGTCTCTACCGCGTTTTTGAGTCAGGGGCTTTTTGCTGATGGGTGGGGCAGTGCAACGTTACACAAAGAAGTGCGCTTAGTCTTAGATGATGATGCCATCAAGCAACTGAACATCGATGTAGGTGCCGGCGACTTAAGCGTAGTGGGTAAAAAAGGCCAAACCGAAATAACCGTAATTGCGAGTGTGTATGGCGAAGAACTAAATGATGATGATTATGCGCTTAGTCTTGAACGAGACGGTGATAAAGCCATATTGATTGCCCATTTCAATGATAATACCTACAACAATGAAAGAATCGATGTAGAGGTTAACATGCCGTCATCTTTAGCTTTGCTGGTGGATGATAGGTCTGGGGATTTAAGCATTGAGTCAGTCGACAATGGACTGACTTTGAATGACCGCTCTGGTGATATTGAATTAAACAATATCGCAGGTTTTATCAAAATCGAAGACCGTTCAGGTGATTTAGTTGGCAAAAACTTACGCGGAGATGTGTTGATTGATGATCGTTCTGGCGAAATACAGTTAAAAGATGTGGTTGGCGATGTAAACATTGACGACTCATCAGGCGATATTCGGGTTAAAAACGTATCAGGCATCGTCACCGTCGAAGACAGTTCTGGCGATATCAATGTAAATGGAGCTGCAGATTTTAAATTGGAAAACGATGGTTCTGGTGATGTTAACCTGAAGAATATTAAAAGGGATTTGAAGTAGATTTCGAATGGCGCGGGGGGTAAACAGATAGCTTAATTGCTACGCCTACTCGCGCTATCATAATACATATTTACAGCCTTGTTTCCGCGTTCCTAAAGGATTGAATTGTTAGGAATACTTTGACGAAACTATTTTTCGCAGGCTCTTTTTAATTAATTGTTGCTCAAAATAAAGAGAAACGAGGCCACCAACAAAAATCGAAGCTAACAACAACACCCAATACAATGGAGCCTGGATATCTGAAGCGGAAAGAAACAAATTAAACGGGATAACTATAAATGAAAACCCTAGTACTTTTAGAAACTCTCTCAACAGCTCACTTCTAGACTTCGCTTCCTGAATATATGTATTAACAGTTTCACAAGAAATATCTCCCAACTCAGGGAATGTTTTTCTTATCCATTTTAAATAATTCAATTCTCTATCCTTAATTAATTCATATACCTAACAAATTACTAGCTACTACTAACAATCCGATTTCGATCTGTTTTTTACTTGTACTAACCCAATATCGACTCGTTTTAGCGCATTAGCATTTTGTCGGCTAATTTAGTCGCTTCTGTTAGCGAGGATTGTGGCAGTTATAGTAGAAATGCTTCATCGTCAAAATGCAATACTGAGTCTAAATTGCGGTAGATGGATTGTATTAGCAAGATATTGATAATAACTCTCTGGTAAATCACCTTATTAAATTGTCAGTTAAGTTTAAATATCCCATGCTTTTCATTCGTTCAGCTTCATGAGGCCACCATTTAGTCATAGCCTTAATATATTCAGGAGTATCTTTTATTTCATCAATACGCTCATTGACTTGTTTGATAATTTTATTACCCCCAAGCATTTTTTGGGCAACCTACATGGCCTAATTGGTATTGAGGTAAGCCCTTAATAGAATACAGATCTAGTTGTTCAAACATTTGAAGGTCGTTGACAAAAAAATTAACTTCAAACGGATATGCAAGGGCCATATCAGTGCGTTTTTTGAGAAGCATTTTTAATATCGTTTGATTTCCAGCAGTAACAATCCGTTGGATATTACCTGTTTCTAATTGGCTTAAAATGTCATCGATAAAAAGTCCGTATGACCTTTCTTTAATTAAAAGTATCGAATATTTTTTATTAATCAGAGCCAATAAATCGATACTTTCATTTTGATTAATATCAGGAATGAAACCTTTTCGAGTAATTAACCTTAAAGTAGGCGTAAGCTCTACTGGTTTTGAAAAAGCAATAAACTCTTCTCTTTGTTTGGTTTTAATTAAAGTGGGATAACAAGACTTTTCTTCTTGTTTTAAGTTATATAGGATCCTTGCGCCTGTTGCAGTTTCAAATCTATGTTCATAATCAGTTAAACCTTCGATTATTTGCTCTAGTATCAACTGTATATAGCCCTGCCCTTTACAAGGCCCTTCATGAATAAAAACAGGAGGGGTATTGGTTTCGTACCAAGTAATACTATTCTTGCTCCAGCTGGAAAAGCTGAAAATTGTAAGAATGAAATAGAATACCAGTTGAAAAACCTTGTTCATTTAATGACCTTCGGTTATTAGTTTTACACAGTATGGCTAATAAAAATTAAGCATGGGAACCTAACCCACTATTACACGGTCTCGCCCCTGCGCCTTAGCCTCTGCTAACCCAAGTTCCGCTCGTTTCAGCGTACTTTCAATATTAACTTCTTGTTTCTGCCATTGCGCTACGCCGCCGCTGGCGGTGATTTCTACAATCAGTTTATCTGAAAACGTAGGCGCGTTGGCAATTTTGTTGCGGATTTTGTCGGCTAATTTAGTGGCTTCTGTTAGCGAGGTTTGTGGTAGTAATAACAGAAACGCTTTGCCATCAAAACGAAACACTGAATCTGAATCTCGGCAATTTGTTTGAATTGTATTGGCGACATTCTGAATCACTTGGTCACCCAATTCTTGTCCATACTGCTGGTTAATGGATTTAAAGTGGTCGATATCAAAACTGATGACAGACAAATCAGAATTGTAACGTTTACTGATGGCTACCGATTGTTCTGCGAGTACATTAAAAGACCGGCGATTAAGCAGATTGGTCAGATAATCATGATTGGCATGTTGTATGTCTTTACTGTCTTGGCCAGTCTTGGCAGTTATGGCTCGAATAATGATAAGCACATTAATGAGAACGCTGAGTATGATAATAGTCAGTATTAATTGCTGAGTGGCACGTAACGGTTGTTTAATTTGGTCGTAATCAACTTTAATTTGTGACTCACTTACACTAACTGGGCTGGCAGAATAAGGTTGTTCAGCGATGAGTTTATCTAGCGAAAAATACACCATAATTGACAAGCTAGTCATTAACGTAAGTGAAATAACATAAGTTAAAGTCATGCTACGCGCTGAGTTGACTGTCTGTTTAATATTCAATGGGTTATCCATTTTAGTAGCCAATAATAAGCATTCCATCCGTTAGGTAGAAATCATACTCACTTTTATTCAAATGCGCATATGATATTGTGGATAAATAATTAATAAGGAGAAGCAAATGGCACAGTGGTTAGATGCAAAAGTAGTGAGCAGAACGGATTGGAATGATCATTTGTTTAGTTTGCGTTTTTCGTGTGAAAACTTTCCTCGGTTTAAGGCGGGACAGTTCACTAAGGTAGGAGTTGAACAAGATGACAAAATATTATCTCGACCCTATTCATTAGTGAGTGGGCCTAATGATAATGAGTTGGAGATTATTGCTGTACCTGTTGAAGATGGTTTGTTGTCTCCTAAGTTACACACTTTACAAATTGGCGACTGTTTAAAAATCATGTCTCCCGCAACTGGTTTTTTAGTGCTGGATGAAGTACCTAAAAGTCGGGATTTATGGCTAATGGCTACAGGCACTGGAGTAGGGCCTTTTTTGTCTATTTTAGCTACTGATGAAGCTTGGCAAAGTTATGACAATATTATTTTAGTATACGGTGCACGTTATCAGCACGATTTAGCCTATATGCCATTAATTGAAGATTGGTTGAAACGTTACTCCGATAGATTTCATTTTGTGCCAATTGTTAGTCGAGAGAATAAGGATGACGCATTGCATGGGCGAATTCCAACCTTGCTTAAAACATTATCTATTCAGCAGCATGTTGGCTTAGATATTCACCCATCACATAGCCAAGTAATGTTATGTGGAAACCCAGACATGATAGAAGATGCGACGCAAACATTAATTGAATTAGGCTTAGCTAAACACCTTAGGCGGTCTCCGGGTCAAATATCATTAGAGCGGTATTGGTAGCACTAAAGGAATAAGCTATAGGTGATGAGAGAAAACAGTGCAGAGTAAGTTAAAACCGTAAAGCTACGGTAGTGAGTTTGAATATTGTTATTGTCAGTGGATAGCAGACATTCTCTCATCAGCCCAAATTATTGCGTCTTGAAATAACAAGCCTGATTGTTCACGATCTACTTCTATTTTTTGGCAAAAACGTTCAATGTTTTGCCAATCTGCTTTTTCAAATAACTCACATAGTTTTAAAAAGTTAGCTGATTCTCCCTTTCGACTAATAATTGCATTTTTTATATCATCGTGCAGCGGCAATTTGTCCATAAGTTCTTGGATGTCGCCGTCTACCATGGCGTCGATTAAAGATAATAAGCCGATTAGAAAAGCAGAAGACTGGGAATGAGAAGGTAAGGCCGCTTTTACCATCAATTCGCAAAAACGCCCTCTAGCCAAGGCCATGACAGTTAATTGTTTGGGTTTTCCCACTGAAAATTGTGCGGTAAACAACAAACAAATAAATCGTCTTAACTCGTCTATACCTAATACTAGTAAGGCTTGTTTAATGCTCTGTATGGTGGTGTTGCGCTTGAAGATTGGAGATTGTACATAACGTAGTAATTTAAAAGACAGGTTGACCTCATCCTCGAATATGGAAGTGATCTTTTTAATATCCAGTTCGCCTTTATTGATTTCGGACATCAAGTTAATCACTGAAACTTGAGAAGGGTTAAATGCCACTGTTTTAATCACTTCTGGGCGACTAAAAAAGTAACCTTGAAAATACTCACAACCTATACCTAAGGCGTGTTGAAATTCAGAGTAAGTTTCGATTTTTTCAGCCAATAACTTTATATCAGGGTAGGAACTTAAGGCCGCTATAATTTCTTGAAACTGCGGTTCGGAGGTTAAGCTATAGTCGAGCTTGATAATATCCACATAGGAAAAAAATTGTTTCCATGCTGAATCATGCTCGTAATCATCCAGAGCAATGGAATACCCTTTTTCTTTCAAATTAATACATGCAGCAAGAAGTTTGTTATTAGGTTTGGCTGTTTCGAGCACTTCAACCATAATTTTCTCTTTGTCCAATAACAAAGGATAGCCGTTTACTAGCGAGTCATGGGTAAAGTTGATAAAAGCTAAGGTGCCTTGGGTTAAACTTTCTAAGCCTAAATTAAATTCCAAACCTTCAATAATTTTGGCGGTAGCTTCATCATCATTTATATTTTGCGGAAATACATTGTCTAGGCTGTCACGAAGCAATAACTCATAGGCAAATAGATTTTTGTTTTTGTCAAAAATAGGCTGGCGTGCAACATAAAAATTCATAGTGATATCTTCCGGTTGATATTACAAATCGTAACACTGACCCGAACATTTTGATGGGACTAATTTCTATGCTGTTAGAAACGTAAAAATGTTTGAGTATTTATTAAGCCTGCAACAATAAGCCTTGCGTAACAAGAAAAAAAGCCTTAGATACATTTATTTTCTGAATGACTAATTGTTGATTTGACCAAACCAATTCAGTTTTTTATGCAAACTTACCACCGAGCCTACAATGATCAGTGCTGGTGGTTTGATTTGTGCGATTTCAGCTTTTTGTTGAATATCTTGCAAGGTGCCTGTTACTACTTTTTGTTGTGAAGTCGTCGCCGATTCCACCATAGCAATGAGCGTTGTGCCAGCTAGACCATGTTTGACTAATTGCTCGCAAATAATAGGTAAACCGGTTAAACCCATATAGAACACTATGGTTTGGTCTGGCTGGGCTAATCCTTGCCAATTGAGGTTAATACTGTTGTCTTGTAAGTGTCCTGTGGCAAATACCACTGACTTGGCGTGATCTCTATGTGTTAGCGGAATGCCGGCATAACTGGCTGCGCCGCTGGCTGCTGTAATGCCGGGAACGACTTGAAAATTCACACCATGTTCGATGAGTGTTTCGAGTTCTTCACCTCCTCGGCCAAAAATAAAAGGGTCTCCACCTTTTAGTCGAACCACGCGATTACCCGCTAACGCTTCTTTTGCCAATAACTCATTGATTTGGTCTTGTGGTACAGTGTGCTTGCTTTTCGCTTTGCCCACGTAGATTTTTTCTGCATCACGTCTAACCAGTTCTAGGATTTCTGGCGACACCAAACGGTCATACACTACCACATCGGCTTTTTGCATTAAGCGTAAGGCTCTAAACGTCAATAAATCTGGATCGCCTGGGCCTGCACCTACTAAATACACCTCTCCAACTGTTTTGTTGGCATCTTGAGCATTGAGTTTTTCTAACATTTTTTGCTCAGCGAGTTGTTCGTTACCTTGTAAGACGTTTTCGGCAATATCGCCATCGAGTACGTCTTCCCAGAAATAGCGGCGCTCAGTAACAGACTTAAATCGTTTCTTTACTGAATCTCTAAATTTTTCAGAGAACTGCCCTAATAAACTTACTTTTGTTGGGATCACTGACTCGAGTTTTTGCCTTAAATATCGCAGTAAAACTGGCGCGACACCACCACTGCTTATGGCAATGATGATAGGTGAACGATCAACAATCGAAGGAGTAATAAATTGACAAAGTGGGGTGTTGTCTACCACATTGACCAAAATCTTTTGAGCACGTGCCTGATCGTGAATTTGTGCGTTTAATTCACTGTTATCGGTAGCAACAAACACAATTTGTTGGTTGGTCAGATCTGACTCAGAGTAAGGTCTGACAATAAGTTGGATCTTTTTTTGTTCTGCAAATCGTTGTACGGTATCGCACACCAAAGGGGCGACTACTGTGATGTGTGCAGATGTTTTTAACAGTAATTCCACTTTACGTGCAGCTACTTCTCCGGCGCCTACAACTAAACAAGTTAAGTCAGTGGTATCTAAAAATATCGGGAAATATTGCATGTGTTAATACTCGTGAAAAAGACGTGTTCAGTGTGCCCTTTTAGACTAAAAGTGAAAACCAATTAAAACAGAATTGATATTCCATTAGGTTATTAAAAAGGTGTTTTTTTTAGGTTTGCACACAAAAAAAAGGGGCTATGCAGCCCCTTGTTAATTTTTGTAAGCTCGAAGCTTAGTCGCGGTTAGCTGGATTACCGCGTTTTTTGGGCGCTTGTTCTGACCATTCGCGCATTCCTAAACTACGGCCAGCAACCCGAGTCTTTTGCAAGGTCTCGCGTGTTGCTTTGGGCATGTCTTTAGGTAAATCAACGGTGCTGAAATTATCATAAATTTCGATAGAACCAATATTTTTACTGCTAATGTTTGCTTCATTAGCGATTGCGCCCACTATGTTGCCAGGCTTGGCTCCATGAGTGTGACCCACTTCTATGCGGTAACGTTGCATACCTTCACTCGGTGGTCCAGATTTGCGCTCACGTTTAACACGTTCGCCACCACGTTCGTTACGACCACCACGCTCTCTAGGGGCACGATCGTTTCTGTCGTTTCGGTCATTTCTAGGTGGTCTAGCATTTAAATCAGGGCGGTCGCTTTCTTTAAGAATTAGCGGCTCATCACCTTGTGCGATTTTGGCTAATGCCGCCATGATCACTTCAGGTGCAGCTTCTGTTTCTGCTTGAATTGACTCAACGATAGGTATGAGTGTTTCAATAGATGAATCACCCATTGCTTCAATCACACTATTTTTGAAACGAGACAAGCGTGTTTCGTTTAATTCTGAGATTGATGGGATAGTCATCGCATCAATTGTTTGCCTAGTGGCGCGCTCAATAGAAAACAACATACGTTTTTCACGATGTGAGATAAATAATATCGCATCACCTTGACGTCCTGCACGTCCGGTACGGCCAATACGGTGAACATATGATTCTGTATCGTAAGGTACGTCAAAGTTGATAACGTGACTTACACGCTCAACATCCAGTCCACGAGCCACTACATCGGTAGCGACTAGAATGTCGATTTTGCCTTTCTTCAAGCGGTCTACGGTGCGTTCGCGCGAGTTTTGTGGAATGTCACCATTAAGCGGTTCAACTGCATAACCTCTTGCAGATAACTTTTCAGCTAATTCCATAGTGGCAGTTTTAGTACGTACAAAGATGATTACACCATCAAACACTTCAACTTCCATTATGCGCGTCAGGGCTTCCAATTTATGGTGCCCAGCTACTTGCACATAACGCTGGCGAATAGTGCTGGCAGTGGTGACTTTGGATTCAATTTTGACTGACTTAGGGTCATTCAAATAACGTTTGGTTATTTTACGAATTGGGTCTGGCATCGTTGCTGAAAACAAAGCCGTTTGACGTTCTTTAGGAGCGTGGCCCAAAATCCATTCTACGTCGTCGATAAAACCCATACGTAACATTTCGTCGGCTTCATCTAGTACTAAAAACTTCAACTTATCGAGTTTAAGTGTGCCTTTTTTAATATGGTCAATTACACGCCCAGGTGTACCAACAACCACTTGCGTGCCACGTCTTAGTTGGCGAATTTGGTTGTCGTAAGACGAACCACCATAAATAGGTAGTACGTTAATTTTTTTAGAAAAGCTGGCATAAACCTGAAAAGCTTCAGCTACTTGAATGGCCAATTCCCTTGTAGGGGCTAAAACCAATAGTTGAGTATTTTTTTCGTCAGGATCAATGTTAGCTAACATAGGTAAAGCAAAAGCAGCGGTTTTACCGGTACCAGTTTGCGCCGTGCCTAATAAATCGTGGCCATCAATAATAAGTGGAATACACTCTGCTTGAATAGGTGTTGGTTTTTCGTAGCCGACTTTGTCCAATGCTTGCAGCAGTTCTTCGGGTAGGTTTAAATCTCTAAATGTTATTTCAGATGTGGTGGTAGTCATCAATATTCCCAGGGTACAGGCAGGCACAGCATTATTTGAATCGGTAATACAATTTCGAAAATCGGTAATACAATTATTTAAGGCGAAGCCGGCACGGTTTCAAAGGTTAAATTATATTCGATATTCACCATTTACTCCATGTAATGCTTTGTTTAATTGCATTATTTTTGGAAAATGTCATTTTGTAGCAGGTAACTTTATGCTTTATTGTCAATGATGTTGCAAATATGTGTTTTAGTTGTGCTTAACGGTTAACATAAAGCGAGAAAATTCCTCATTTGGCTAATTTTTGTCGAAAGTAGTTTTTAGAATCAGGATCACAAGCCCCTATGCAGCAAAGTATCAAAAAAGACAGATTTATCCCGTTGAGAAAATCAGACTTAATTCAAACTTGTTTAGATGATGGGCGTTTATCCAGTGACCAGCTGAAAGGATTTAAAATTCTTTGTCAGTTGATAGTGAGTACAATGCATTTTGAATATCATCAAATTCTTGAGGAGTTAAAAGACAGTTACGCACCTTTTGATCCTAATTCAGATACTTTACCTATGACAAAGTTAACGGATGACATTTTGCTGGCTAAACAAAGTAATTTTACTTTCAGGTTTACCCAAGTTTTAAATGCAGCAAATTTTGAAAAAGTGACAGATCAAGATCTGCAAGAGGCATTGCAGGAAGAGTCCCTGTTTAAAGTCAGGTTAGCGGTTGAATTTGAAGATTTTGAAGATGTAGTGTTTTATCGACGTGGGGAATACCAACAAACTGAAACCATCAGTAAGTTTTGGGGATTGCTCAAACAAAAAATCACTTTCACCAATTACGACAAAGTAGCAGTGTATATTAAGTTTAAAGATGTAAATTATTTTGCTCAAAGCAAATCTACTACGGCCAATTTTGAATCGGGTTCCACCATTATTAAACTTTTTCAGAATGTGCCTAAGGCCGATTTGGAAATGTTATTTCCGAATAGTCAGGTTCGAATGAGGACTATCGATAAAGCCATAATAGGTGGCTCTGCGTTAGTCGGGGGAACTGTGGTTCTAGTGACTAAACTTGGCGCTTCTCTAATAGTGTTAGCTGGACTTTTTGGTTTCTGGCTGGGCTTGAGTAATAAAGAAGTGACGATTAATACCCAAGAATTGATCGCTCTGGGTGTAGGGACAGGAGTGTTAGGTGGTTTTATTTTTAAAGAATGGAGTAAGTTTAAAAACCGTAAGTTACGATTTATGAAAGCGTTAGCAGACAACCTGTACTTTAAAAATTTAGATAACAACTCAGGGGTCTTTCATCACCTTATTGACTCGGCTGAGGAAGAGGAATGCAAAGAGGCTATATTGGCTTATTACTTTCTTATTACTCAGGAAGGACCAATGGCAATGCAGCAGTTAGACGAAAAAATAGAATTGTGGTTTAAGAAAAAATTCGATTTTGAAATTGATTTTGAAATTACCGATGCTTTATCCAAATTGCAGCGATTTGGTATCGTCAAATTAACTGATGGGCAATACACTGCATTGCCTATAAAAACCGCACAAGTCAAACTGGATGCTCAGTGGGATGCATTATTTAATTTTTCCTAAGCGCTATTTGTAAAGTGACTATCAGCAGCTAATTAAATTGTTAGTGCTGGTCGCATAAGGTAAAAGCGCATGTCATTATGGCTACATAGGTATTTATACAAGGGACAATCAAAATGAAACGTTTTAATTCTACTCAATTAAAATTCGCGTTAGCAGTTGTAGCATTAGGGGTGTTATCCGGTTGCAGTAAACAAACTAGTGACGAATATATAAAAGAAGCGCAACAATATGTCGCTGAAAATGATCCGGGGGCTGCAATAGTAGCGCTGAAAAATGCGGTGCAAATTGAACCAAAGTCAGCTCAAGCAAGGTTTGAACTTGGCAAACTCTATATTCAACAAAAACAATTTGAAAGCGCTGAAAAAGAGCTTAACCGTGCTTTAGACTATGGCTTTGAAGCAGCAAAAGTATTACCGCTATTAACTCAAGCTTATCAGCGCACTGGCGCCTATTCAGCTATCAGTAAAATAGAACATAAGGATAGTGGTTTAACCTCAGTTGAACGTGCTGAAATCGGCTATTTCAAAGTGGTGTCTTTGGCCCGATTAAATAAGTTAGATGAAGCTCGCTTATTGATTGAAGAATTATCTGAAATAGAAACGAGTTCTGTTTTTAAGGGCCTGACTGCAGCTTATATGGTGGTGTTAGATCAAGAGTATGAAAAAGCGTCAGCTTTGGTATCAGAGCTTCGCGAACGAGCGCCGCAAAATGCAGAAATATTGAAGTTATTAGCACAACTAAAATTGTCACTTGGTGCACCAGATGAAGCTGCTGAGATATTTAAAGACTATGTGCAGTTTTATCCTGAAGATAAACAAACAACTTTTGTATTGGCCAAGTTATTGGTCGATATAGGTGATTTAGCCGCAGCCGATCCCTACTTAGATGAACTTCTCTTGTTGAATGATCAAAATCCTCTTTTGAATCAATTGAAGGCTGCAACTTATGCACAACAAGGTGATTATGCTAATGCCTTAAAACGAGCAGAAGTTGCCATTATGGGAAATGTTGAAGCTCCGTCGATTCGCCTGATTGCAGGTTATTCAGCCTATCAACTTCAAGACTTCTCAAGTGCCCATCGACATTTGACTTACATCGCGGCCTTGTTGCCAGATAATCATCCTGGCCTTAAATTACTCGCAGCCAGTCAGTTACAACTAGGTTTAACCTCAGAAGTCGGAGACGTGTTGGAAAGACTCGATCAGTTAACAGAAGAGGATGCGCCTTTATTTTCCAAGGCCAGTTTTGAATTACTGCGAGATGGTTTTGAAAAAGATGCCAAAGTGTTAATTGAAAAATCTACTGATATTAGCCGTACCGCTGAAGATTTAACGCGCTTAGGACTATTACAACTTTCACTTAATAACCTTGATGGCATAGTAAACCTAGAAGAGGCGGTTAGTAAGTCTCCTGAATTAGAGAGCGCACAAACTACTTTAGCAAAAGCTTATTTAGTGACGAAGCAATATGACAAAGCGCTAGAACTGGCAAATAATTGGAAAAAAACCAGCCCTACTGATTCAAAACCCTATTTATTGGCTGGCGATATTTATACAAGGCAAAAGAAATTTGCAGAGGCAACAGTAGAAATTGAGAAAGCGTCTGCTTTAGACAGTAATAGTCCCATTTCAAGTTTGGCTATGGTTAATGTGATGGTGGCGCAAAAAGAAATGCAAAAAGCGAATCTATTATTAGAGCAGATGCTAATTGAATTTCCGAATAATGTACCTGTTCTGGCCACCAATTATTTGGTTAGTAAACAAATCAATAAACTATCTTCAGGGATTGAAAAAATTCAATCTGCTTTTGACCGCGACCCTGCCAATATTGCTGCCAGGTTACTTTTAGCAAGGGTTCAAGTAGTCGAAACCAATTATGAAACCGCTATTGAACTGTTAACCGAAGTAAAAGACCAGAAAGACTTGCCAAAAGGTTATTGGAAAACTTTAGGCCAAAGCTACATTAAAACTAATCAATTAAGGCCGGCAACACTGCATTACGATGCGTGGTTAGCTATTGAACCCAATGATAAGGACGCCATAATCGGTAAATTATTATTACTCGACAATCAGAATAAGCTTACAGAGGCATCACAATTAACCCAAGGTTACCTGAAGAATCGTGATGACGTGCAGATGCAGTTGTTAAACACTCACTTTTTGCTGATGCAGACAGATTACCCTGCTGCACAAAAGGCATATGATGATTTGCCAGAAAATGTGCTTGGATTACCTTTGGCTAAAAGCTTTCTGGCGCGCTTTCAGTTAAACAACAATCAACCAGAGTTAGCATTAGAAAACGCGCTGATTGCTTATAACGCAACGCCAAATAATAGAAACTTGATCCTGTTGTCGTTTACTTACGACTCATTGGAGCAGCGTGACAAGACCTTTGAGTTACTTAAGCAGCATGTTGAAAAACAACCCAAAGATTTGGCTGCTAAAATGTTATTGGCCGAAAGGCAGATAGGAGGTGATGTAGCAGGCGCAATCGCAACCTATGAAGTGGCCTTACAACAAAACCCCAATAATTATATAGCCCACAATAATTTAGCGTATTTATATTTACAAAAAGGGGATATAGATAAGGCTAAGGGGTTTGGACAAAAAGCAGTTGAACTTCAACCCAATAACTCAGCTGCGTTGGATACCTTAGCGCAAATATATGTGGCGGAAAAAGACTATAAAGAGGCGTTAAGTCTATATGAACGAGCGATAACTGATGCCATGCAAAATGAGGAAATATATCTCAATTATGTCGAAGCACTATTATTGGCAGAAGAAACCTTTTTAGCTAAACGTAAACTTAGCCAGCGCGAAATGAAGCTAGAAGCATCTCTTATCAGAGAAGCCAAGCTAAAAGCTGATTATGGTCTTGAGTAATACTTGATTAGGTTGAGGTTATTCAGGTAAATGTTAGGAATACTGATTAAAAGGCTACGTTTGTAGCCTTTTTTATGTTGATTGTTATTGAGGTTTTTTGAACTATTGGCTAACAAAATATACGACACCGGACTCTTGATAATAGTGAAGAGTATTGTTGGGAATCATTCGCGTTGTCCAGACTAAATGAATATAGAGTGTTGGAATTCTGCTACTTAAAGCCAGTCTAAACTGGCGACATATCGAATGGGATTATTATTTCGACCACTAAATGAGTGGCTAATTTTAACCACTCATTAGGAGAATAGGCGTGCTTCACCGGCTTGGCGTCTTTTGGCTTTTAGAACTAATAATAGTGTAATAAACCCAGGTAACGCCTGTACATATAGGATACTGGTTTTAGCTGTGAGACCACCAAAAATGCCAGCAATAGTGATACATAAGAGTAGAAATACTTTTAGACTTTGATTACCGCTGATTAATCCCCAAAGTAAACCAAAACCTAAAAAGCTATTATATAAACCTTGATTCATAGCCAAAATTTCAGACGACTTTGCAACCTCTTCTGTCATTGAAAATATTTTTTGGCCAATAGGATGATTCCAGAAAAACATCTCTAATACCATTATGCCTATATGCAATAGGGCGACTGAAAAGGTCATAAAACCAGCTAAAAACTTCATTAATAATACCTTGGCTACTTTGCATCAGATGTATTTTTTATAGTGTGGTAAATTGACTTCAGTTGCAAGGACTGGCGCAGATACCAGTGTCTTAATTTGCAGACTTTAAGGTTTACATTATTCTTGTCGACATAAAAAAGTGCAATTAAGCATAGAGTAGAAACAAAAAAGCGCCTCGCGGCGCTTTCAAATATACATAGATTGTTATAGTTATTTTCCGATAGGATTCTTCATATATCGGAAGAAGTCACTGTCCGGCTCTACAACCAACACATCTTGTTTGCTACTAAAGCTTTTCTTGTAAGCGTCCATACTACGTAAAAAGCTATAAAAATCAGCATTCTTGGAGTAAGTTTCAGCGTAAATTTGCGCTGCTTGTGCTTCACCTTCACCTTGCAGTTTACGTAAATTACGTTCTGCGTCAGCTAACATAACAGTGATTTTGGCATCGATATCAGCTTTAATAAATTCAGCTTTTTCTTTACCTTCAGAGCGATGCTCTCTCGCTACCGCTTCACGTTCTGTGCGCATGCGTTGGAAAATAAAGTTCCGAACTTCAAGTGGTAAGTTGATTTGTTTAACACGTACATCAATAATCTCTATTCCTAGCTCATCCGAGCTAGTAGAAGCTTGTTCCATGGCTTCATCCATTAACTCTGAACGTTCACCAGACACAATTTGCTGAATAGTACGTGTACCAAATTCAGATCGTAGACCGTTATTTACTTTTTGTTGTAACAGTATTTCTGCGCTAGATTTGATACCACCAGTCGCAAGGTAATACTTAGCGAAGTCTTCAATTTTCCACTTAACATACAAGTCGACAATCAAATCCTTTTTCTCAGAAGTCACAAAGCGGTCGGGTGCTTCATCTAACGTTTGAATACGAGCATCAAGCGTTACCACACGGTCAAAGAAAGGTAGCTTTAAATGTAAACCCGGTTCGAAAACTCTGGTTACATCCGTTTCACTGTCTCTTTGTACTTTACCAAACTGGATAACAATCGCTTTGTTGCCTTCTTCAACAACAAACAAAGAACCAAATACGAGTAGGCCTAACGCCACAATAATTAAAGCAATAAAATTTTTCATGGTTTAGTTTCTCCCACTACGTACGCCACTACTGCGGCTGTTTCTGGAGTTGTTGCTAACTGGTTGTGGATCAGCTTCCTGATTACGCAAACCCTCTAAAGTACTGCGAATATTCGCAGGAACAGTTGGCCCAGATTGATTCCCCAGTATTTTGTCCAGTGGCAAATACATCATGTTGCCAGTGCCTTCAGTGTCCACCAAAATTTTGCTGGTATTACTGTAAACTTCTTCCATTGTTTCAAGGTAAATACGGCTACGAGTCACTTCTGGCGCAGCAATATATTGAGGTAATAATTCCTCAAATCGTGCGATTGCACCCTGTGCTTCCAATGTCACTCGTTCCTTATAGGCTTGAGCTTCTTGTGCCATCCGGTTAACTTGACCACGTGCTCTAGGTTCAAGTTCTCGAGAGTAAGCTTCAGCTTCGTTGATAAAGCGCTGTTCATCTTCTTGTGCTGCAATTGCATCGTCAAAAGCTTCTTTCACTTCTTCTGGAGGTCTTGCATCTTTAAAGTTCATGTCGAGAACGGCTATACCCATGTCGTAAGATTCAATAATGCCGGTCAATTCATCTCTTACGCTTTGTCTCGCCACTTCACGACCACTTGTTAGTACATCATCCATTTTTGAATGACCCACTACGTAACGAATTGCACTATCAAATGCCTGACTTAAACTCTCTTCAGGGCTAGTTACGGCAAAACTGTATTTGTAAGGTTCGAGAATACGGTATTGGACTTCCATCTCAACACGTACCACGTTTTCATCCTCAGTTAACATTGAACCAGATGAAGGCATAGAGCGAATCGTTTGCACGTCTACAGGTTTAACAGTGTCGACGAATGTTGGTTTCCAACGCAGCCCAGGATCGACGAAATGGCTAAATTCGCCAAAACGCAACACTACGCCACGTTCGGCTTCACGAATAGTATAGAAACCACTAAACACCCAACCAATGACTAATATGCCAAAAATAACGGCGATACCTATACCACCAAGGCTTTTACCCCCTGATGAGCCACTATTGCCGCCACCGCCAAATTTGCCAAACTTATTCATTAAGTTTTTGAAAACCTCATCTAAATCAGGTGGGCCTTGATCTCGGCCGCCCTTGTTTTTCCAAGGATCATTATTGTTTCCACCGGGCTCATTCCAAGCCATTATTTCTCTCCAACTAGTTAATTCAATAAATAGGTCTATGACCAATACGAGTTTTTAAAAATTTTTGATCTGTTTTATGTTGCTAATTTTTTACTATATATGACTCTAAATCAACGTCGACACGTTTAATAAGTCTATTCCAATCACTTTGCTCCATTCGCACTTCGACTTGCCAATCGCCATTTTCGGCATAATCTTGTGATGCAATGCAGTTCATCTCAAAAAACACACCTCGCAAATTACTTTTCTGCGGTGGAATCAACAGGCTATGTTGTACCATGTTTTTTGATAAACATTCAGTAATTGCGTCGAGCAGCAAATCAATACCAATACCTTGCTGGGCAGATATCCAAACACGAATAGGCATGCCTGATTCATCTCGATCTATTTTCGCACTGACGCCACCCATGCGATCAATTTTGTTACACACCACCAATTGCTGAATATCATTGGCTTCTATCTCTTCAAGTACTTCATTTACCTGTCCGATATTCTCTCGAAATTGGTCGTCAGAATAATCGACTACATGTAATAACAAGTCTGCCTGTTGCGTTTCTTGTAAAGTCGCTTTAAAAGCCGCAATAAGATCATGGGGGAGGTGGCGGATAAAACCAACCGTATCAGCAAGAATGGCTGAACCAACATCTTGTAACTGAATCTTTCTAAGTGTTGGATCAAGCGTGGCAAACAGTTGATCAGCCGCATATACAGATGACTGTGTCATGGTATTAAACAACGTTGACTTGCCTGCGTTGGTATACCCGACTAAGGAGACCGTTGGTATTTCTGCTCGAATTCTGGAACGACGGCCTTGCTCCCGTTGTTTTTGAACTTTGTCGAGGCGGCGTTGAATTGCCTTGACTCTTGCTCTTAATAGTCGCCTGTCAGTTTCAAGTTGACTTTCACCTGGGCCGCGTAAACCAATTCCACCTTTTTGTTTATCTAGGTGAGTCCAGCCACGAATCAAACGAGTGCTGATATGCCGAAGTTGTGCAAGCTCTACTTGTAACTTACCTTCGTGGGTTCGGGCTCTCTGAGAAAAAATATCTAAAATCAGTCCAGTGCGGTCCAGTACTCGACATTGACAAAGCTGTTCTAGATTACGCTCTTGGGAAGGGGACAAACTATGATTGAAAATCACCACATCAGCTTGCTGTGCTCTTACAGCATTCGCAATTTCTTCAGCTTTACCGCTACCTACAAAATAACGTTCTTGGGGTGCTTGTCTAGAACCCGTGACAACATCAATAGCGTTCACACCAGCAGACGACACAAGTAATTGTAATTCTAATAAATCTTCTTTGCTATTTTCATCAGCAAAATCAACATGCACTAAAACAGCTTGCTCACCTGCTGCATAACGGTCAAACAAGCCACTCTCCTAAAACCATCTAGTTTTCGTCTGCTTCCGTCTGACCAACAGTGGGCATTGGAATAGCGCGTGATGGGACAACGGTAGATATTGCGTGTTTATAAACCATTTGGCTTACAGTATTTTTTAGTAAAATCACGAATTGGTCAAACGACTCTACTTGTCCTTGTAGTTTAATACCGTTAACAAGGTAAATGGATACAGGAATACGCTCTTTACGCAGCGCATTGAGGAACGGGTCTTGTAATGATTGCCCTTTTGCCATGATCTATCCTTTTTATTCTTATAAATTTTACCCTAAAACAGGATTATACAGTAAAACATATAGCTGTATAGGCCGCCTTAGGATTGAAGTTGACTCAGTTTAATAACTTTCGACAGATTGTCTAAAGAAAATGTATCCAATGAGTAAATATTTTCCCATCCTCTTAGCCATGTTAACTGCCTTTTGGCTAATTGCCGAGTCGCGGCGATAGACTTTTCACGCATTTCGTTAAAATCAAAATCACCATCCAGATACTGCCACATTTGTCTATACCCAACACATCTAATAGAGGGTAAGTTCAAATGTAGATCACTCCTACCTTTTAATTTTTCAACTTCCGCCTGAAACCCTGTATCGACCATTATTTGAAATCGCTGAGCAATACGTTCATGCAGAACTTTACGATCGTCGGGAGCGATACAAAACTGCTTTATATTATAGGGTATGGGGGCGGATTTAGTTGCCATCAAGTCTGTCATTGAGCGATTGGTTAGAAGATAAACTTCTAAGGCCCGAATTAAACGTTGGGGATCATTCGGGTGTATACGTTTAGCAGAGGTAGGGTCGAATTGCGCTAATTGTTGATGTAATACATTCCAACCTGATTTTTCGGCCTGTGCTTCTATGGCTTGCCTTACATTTTGATCAGACTCAGGTAAGGGCGAAAGTCCGTCAATTAAAGCTTTGTAATACATCATAGTGCCACCCACTAATAATGGGATATTGCCTCTAGCGGTGATGTCTTGCATGGCTAAAAGGGCATCTTTTCTGAATTCGGCCACTGAGTAACTCTGAGCAGGATCTAAAATATCAATTAACTTATGTGGTGCTATTTTTAACTCAGCAGCGTTTGGTTTAGCTGTGCCTATGTCCATGCCACGGTAAATCAACGCAGAATCAACACTGATTATTTCACAGGGTAAATTTTCGCAAAGTTCAATTGCGAGGTCTGTTTTGCCTGAGGCAGTAGGCCCCATCAAAAACAATGCTGGTGGTAACGAGTTAGGGGAATGTACGATGTGATCACTCATAGGATTTTAACCACCCATCTAAATCCACCAATTTACCTATTTGAGCTACATCACGTTTTAAGTTAACTGAGGTATTAGCAAATTGTTGCCACAGCTCCTGAACCTGATTCGCACCTATATCTTCATTTGAAACAATACATGTTAGCAAGTGCTCACGCACTTGATGAGTTTCTATTTTTGGACACGCTAAAATATCTTCTAAACATTCACTCCAACGAAATGGCCTTAATCCAGCGGGTACTTTTCGTAAAATAATTCTATTTGGGGTCCAGCCAATTTCCACATTATTTTCTAGAAGTGGCTGATAAAGTAATTTTGCTTGTGTTAGTAATTCAGCCGAGGATGTAATTGAAATAGGCATCAACAAAGGTTGGCTAACGGGCATCGAATCAGAGTACAGCTTAGACATCACACTAAGATGCAGTGCTTTTGTCTCGAGTAAATAAAACTTATGCTCAATATTAAGTAAGATTTGTTTATCTGTTACTTGAAGCCATTGCCCAGGAATCGTGATTGAACTGTTCGTTGAATTAGTGTGCTGTGTCGGCGTCATCAACTGTTGGTAGTTCTTTGAAGTTTGATTAATGACTTGAGAAGAGTTAACCAAGTGCTCGGCCATTCCTTTTTTTACCAATGTATTGGTATAGCCAAAAGATTGAGTCTTAGTTCCAGAATAGCTTGATGGAACTTCATCCACTTTTGGTTCAGGTGCTGGCCTTTGCAAAGGTTGAATATAATCATGCTTAGGTTCGGCCTGGGGCAAAATATTTACTTCAGCATTTGGTTGTTGTTGCCCTTGTTGAAAATATTGATTCAGCGTGTCTGTTAATGCTCTGTAAATAAAATCATGTACCAAACGTGCCTGATGAAACCTGACTTCATGTTTGGCCGGATGTACATTTACATCCACTTGATTTGGCTCAAGGGTCAAATACAGTACATAGGCGGGATATAAATCGGCACCAATAAGCCCTTCAAACGCTTGGCGAACAGCATGATTGATTAACTTATCGCGCATCATGCGTCCGTTTACATAGAAATACTGGAATTCAGCTTGAGCTTTAGCTTGTTCTGGTTGAACTAACCAACCTTTTAACTCAAATTGTTGATACTGACTATTTAGCTCAATGCAATGTTCGCTAAATTCTTTGCCGCAAATCGCACTTAAGCGTTTTATCTCAGTACCTTGCGCTTTCACTGCTGGGTACTTTCGCAGTAATTTACCATTATGTTTAAGACTAAAGCTCACATCAAAACGACTTAACGCAATACGCCTCACTATTTCATCTATATGGGCGAATTCAGTTTTTTCAGTTCTTAAAAACTTGCGCCTGGCAGGGGTATTAAAAAACAAATCTACCACATCAACACTGGTGCCATCGGGATGGGCCACCGGATTGAGTTGAACCTGCATTTCACGGCCTTCACAGTGGGCTTGCCAAGCTTGATTCTGGTTTTTTGGTTTCGAGCTTAAGCTTAAACGAGCAACGGAACTGATACTTGCCAAGGCTTCACCACGAAATCCCAAACTACAAATGGTTTCTAAATCTTCTAATTTGACAATTTTACTGGTGGCATGGCGACTTAGCGCCAAAGCGAGTTCTTCATGCACAATGCCGCTACCGTTATCACGGATTAAAATGCGTTTATGACCACCTTTCTCGATATCAATTTCAATTGATGTTGCCCCTGAATCGAGGCTGTTTTCCACTAACTCTTTAACCACAGAAGCAGGGCGTTCAACCACTTCTCCAGCGGCAATTTGGTTGGCTAATCTAGCGGGAAGAATTTGAATCGGCAAAACAATGACCTTGGTATAAATGCTAAACGAGTGGATTAGGTACTAGGGATCGTCAGAACTTGTCCAATACGTACCATATTGGTATTGAGATTATTGGCTTTTTTAAGAGAACTGATTTGAACATTATAACGTTGAGCCAGTAAAGATAAAGATTCACCGCTGCGAACTCTATGAGTACGGTTTTCTTGTTTCCATTTAGCCCATAAGGAACCGTCAGGAGGCGATCCTTTGAAATGTTGTTTCAGGCCGTTAAATACGGATTGAGCTAGCTTCTGTCTGTACTTCGACCAATTCAGGTTTTTCTCTTCTTTTGGATTAGAGATAAAGCCAGTTTCTACCAAAATCGAAGGGATATCTGGTGACGTTAACACCGCAAGACTCGCGGCTTGAGGTGTCTTTTTGTGTAACTTTGTGACTTTCTTTAGGTGTTTTATCATGTCACGACTCACGTCATAACTGGTGGTCAACGAATGATCCATAGACATATCGAGCAACGCTTGGGCTAGATAACGTTCATTTGCGGTATCTTGAATAATTTCAGCAGCACCACCTAATAATTCAGAATGGCGTTCGGTTCTTTCCATCCAACGACCTAATTCAGTATTCGCTCTTTTCATGGATAAAACCCAAACAGACGCACCGTTAGGTTGAGGGGTAGTGAAGGCATCAGCATGAATTGACACAAACATATCTGCTTTGTTTTTTCTGGCAAGTTGCGGGCGCTTATTCGGCGAAATGTAATAATCACCGGTGCGTGTCATCACCGCTTTCATGCCTTTTTCTTGGTTGATTAAAGTTTCCAATCGTTTAGCTATACCTAAAGTGACATTTTTTTCGTAACTACCACTGGGCCCAATCGAGCCGGGATCTTCTCCACCGTGGCCCGCATCGATAACGATCACAATGTCTCTGTCGGTTGTTGATTTGGCATTCAAAACAATTTGCGGCGCGGCGCTCTCTGGATCGTTTAAATCAATGACTAATCTATCGCCATAAGGTGCAGTGGGTGGCAGAGCAAAAATATTTTTTTCGAGAGTTTTGTTTAATTCAATAACGACTCTTACTGCCCCTGGCTTTTTGGCCTTACTGTAACGCACCTTTTTGACCAATTTACTGTCATTGGTAATCTTTGAAAAGTTGAACGTTTTTGGTGTGTTTTCTATGTCGATGACTAATCGTTGTGGGTTTTTTAAGGTGAAATAAGTGTATTTTGGGGTATCAGACAAATCGAAAACTAAACGAGTGGTACTGGGAGAAGGCCAAATACGTAACCCTTCGATAGTGTTTTTAGCAAAACTTGTCGTACTAAAAGCCATCAGTAAAAAACTGACTAATATTGCATTAAATTGTTGTGACCAAAATATTCGCATTATTATTTTTCTAGTTTAATTGCTTAAGCAAATCAGAGCCTTTTGTAGACTTAGCCTGCATCGATAAGAAACGTCCTGTTTGCGTGTACTCAATACTAATGTGTAAATCTGCTGCTGCCAAGAGGCCAGCACCTTTGTCTGGCCATTCAATCAAACAAATACAATCAGCGTCGAAATAATCTCGAATGCCCATGAATTCTAATTCTTCAGGATCAGATAAACGGTATAAGTCAAAGTGAAACACCCGCCAGTCAGCTATTTCATAAGGTTCAACCAAGGTATAAGTAGGGCTTTTGACATTACCTATATGGCCTAATCCTTGAATAAAACCACGACTAAAAGTAGTTTTACCAGCACCTAAATCCCCTTCAAGATATATCACAATTGATTGATGACAACACTTAGCCAATTTCCCTGCCAAAGCAACTGTGGCAGCTTCATTCACTAATTCATAGTGTATCGAGGGTAAATCAGCAGTAGGGGGAATCAAAGGAATACTCATAATCCGTTAACAATGGCTCGTAAAGGTTGTAATAAATCTGAGGCAATCATACCACGTTGACCATATTGTATGGCAACTCTGTCTCCCGCTTCGGCATGCGCACATACGCCATAGACTGCCGCTTTTTGTGAGGTAAAGCCTTGGGCTAAAAAGGCACCGATAACGCCGGTTAATAAATCGCCCATTCCAGCCGTTGCCATACCAGGATTCCCACCTTCACATACCCAAGGTACAGAGGCTTCGTGTAAATCTGCCGATTGAATGATACTGCCAGCCCCTTTTAATACACAGGCAGACTGATATTTTTGCGAGATATTTTTAGTGGCCAAATATCTATCGCTTTCAATTTTACTGATGTCACAGTTTAATAATCGGCTTGCTTCACCAGGATGAGGGGTAAAGACCAGTGCCGGTAAGTTGGCAAGGGTATCTCGAACAGCAACATCATCGGCCATCACTGCAAGTATATTTAGTCCGTCAGCATCTATGACCAATGGTTTAGGGCTGTGTTTTAAGTGTGCCAATAAACGTGAAAATTGCTGTTGTGACCAATCATCTTGGCCTAATCCAGGTCCCACAACTATGCAACTACACCAACTTAATGCAGCATCAATATCTTTATTAGCAAGCATGATTTCTGGGCGACCAGCAGAGATCGACAAGTTACTAGACTCATGACAATAGACCTTTACCAAGCCTACTCCACAACGCAAGGCTGATTCCGCGCTGAGTCTAATTGCACCGGCCATACCTTGGTTGCCACCTATGCATAATAACTTGCCAAACGTACCTTTATTGCCGTGTTTTGGTCTTGGCTGCAATGGTTGTAACATCGACCAGTTGACTAACTGCACTTCACCTTGCGCTATGCTAAAAAATTCATTGCCCACAACCAAATCCGCATAACAAAGTTTGCCACAAAATTCTTTACCAATGCCAGTAACCAATCCCGGCTTGATAGCAACAAAAGTGACTGTTACATCGGCTTTAACAGCAATTGGTAATGGTTGCCCTGTGTTAGCTTGCATGCCAGAGGGTAAATCTATGCTCAATACCGGAATGCCTGTTTGATTGATTTTTTGGATGACTTCTTGAAAGGTTTGACTGACTTCGCCGGTTACGCCCGTGCCCAGCAGTGCATCTACTAACACGTCAAACTGTGCATAATCCAACTCAGAAAACGCCAGTGTTTCACCAGCTACTTCTTGCCATTTAGATTGTGCTTGTTTGGCATCGCCATTTAACTCTCTTGTTGGCTGCTGACACGTTACCGAAACATCTAAACCATGCTGCTTTGCCAGCTTAGCTAACACATAACCATCACCGGCATTATTACCGTTGCCAGCCACTACTAGTACTTTCTGAGCTTTTGGCCATTCTTGTAGTAAGATTTTGAATGCAGCTTTGCCCGCTCTTTGCATTAATTCAAACATACTGCACTTAGCTAATAACGCAGCCTCAGGTTCAATCGATCTGACTTGCTCTGAACTGACAATTTTATGTGCTAGACTCGCAGCCGCTTGCTCGGTTAACAGGTTTGTCGATGTCATTACTTAACACTTCTGAATTGTTGTCTTTAGCTGAAAATATCAAGGCTTGGGGGAAAGTGCTAGGTTTTCAACAAGTCGGCATATGCGATGTTGATTTGCATCAACATGAAGCTCATCTGCAATCTTGGCTTGAAAAAGGCTATGCAGGAGAGATGAACTACATGGCAGAGCACGGTATGAAAAGGGCTAGACCATCAGAGTTGCTGCCCGGCACTATGCGAGTCATAAGTGTCAGAATGGATTATTTGCCCCCCGATGCTAAATTTGCCGAAACATTAAAAAATAAACAGCAAGCTTATATCAGCCGTTATGCACTTGGCCGCGATTATCATAAATTGTTACGTGCTCGTTTGAAAAAGCTTGGTGAAAAAATAAAGACTGAATGTGCAGAATTAAATTTCAGACCTTTTGTTGATTCAGCACCTGTACTCGAACATGCCATTGCCGAAAAAGCGGGCATTGGATGGACAGGTAAGCATTCACTTACTATCAATAAAGAAGCTGGTTCTTGGTTCTTTTTAGGGGAGTTGTTTGTCGATATCCCCTTACCAGTAGACAAGGCCGTAGTCGAAAATTGTGGTAGTTGTACCGCTTGTTTAACGATTTGTCCCACTCAAGCAATTGTTGAGCCCTATGTGGTGGACGCAAGACGTTGTATTTCCTACCTTACCATTGAACAAAAAGGCGCTATCCCGGAGCAATACCGAGCTTTGATTGGCAATCGTGTTTACGGTTGTGATGACTGCCAACTTATTTGTCCGTGGAATCGCTTTGCAAATATTACAGATGAAGCGGATTTTCACCCTAGGCAAAAACTAATGAGCAAAGAGTTGATTGAATTGTTTGCATGGGATGAACAGACTTTTCTAAAAAACACAGAAGGTTCGGCGATTAGGCGCATTGGTTTTGAGCGTTGGCAACGCAATTTAGCTGTGGGCTTAGGTAATGCAGCGTTTTCAAATGAGATTGTTAGCACTTTGCGTGCGGCCTTGAGTCATTCGACAGATTTAGTCAAAGAACATATTCAATGGGCGTTGCTGCAACATGAAAGCAAAGCGACGCAGAATCAAAAAACTGACAGTCGACTAACCCAAAGGTTAGTGCGCAGCATCGAAAAAGGTTTAGTTAGGGATGCGTAATCAGAAATACTCTAAGTGCGTCGTTCCATTCAATTGCTTTTAAACGTAATTTTTTACAATTCTGCACACCGAACCATTATCCCTAGAAAGTAATATATTTGATTCAATATCATCAGCAGGGTACCCATATAAACCAAATTGATTACCGCGACTATGAGTGATGATTAAGGCAAAGTTTGGCTGGAAATTAATGTCACCTCGAAATGGATCTAATATGGGGATTTGGAATCTGCCGAAATGCAAAAGGCCTATTTTTCTATTATTTCGAAACACAGTTTTATCAAATAGCGGTTTTTCAATAATGGCATAAACAGCAAATTTAGGGATTTGCACTGGCACACTTTGCCAAACCATTTGAACTATCTGTAGTTCCTCGGCCAGTGAAGATATTGACTTGGGCAAATCGAATGTTTTCATTATTTCCCCTGAGTTTATTTTTAAAACTACTCCTCAAAATATAGAAGGTAAGTGCAAAAGTAGTTAAAAATTAAGGTAATAATCTTTGCAGAGCACAATATACTCTTTGGAATAGCTACCCAAATGGTTATAAATACTCATTTTTTCGCTATTCTTGGTGTCTTTGATAGGGCTAAATTCTAATAAAAATCGGCTCACATTGGCTTGTTGTTTGGTCTGCACTTGCAGTTCACGGGTGCAAAATAGTCCTACTGATTCAGCGCTCAATAGGAATTCCTTCACTACGTCTGCGGGTAATACACAACAAAAAGTGCCGCTAGCGGAGAGTGATTTTGCTACTTCTTGTAAAAGTGTTGAGTGATCTAATTCCACCGTTTGCCGTGCGTTTAGTCGATTTGGTATGGAGTGAATTTTGTTGGCGCTGAGATTAACCGGAAAATAAGGTGGATTACTGACTATTAGGTCATAACCAGTTTCCACAGAAAAAAGTTGAATACTTGTATGTTGAAATGTCAGTCGATCTGACCACGGGCAATTTTTAGCATTACCTTCAGCTTGCAAGATAGCCTCAGCATCGATATCTATGCCGTCAATTAAACAAGTGTCTTGGGTTTTTTGCGCCAACATAATGCCTAACAAACCACTACCGGTACCGATATCTAAAATACGCTGTGCGTTGTTAGTTTGTACCCAGCTTCCTAACATAATGCTGTCAGTGCCTACTTTCATTGCGCATTTATCATGCTCAATAGTAAACTGTTTAAACTTAAATCCCATTTTAGAATACTTGTAGACTGATCATTTTAGCTGCCACATCAGCGGCCTGAACGGGCTTATATTTGGCTAGATTTCCAATCAGCAGTGGTGACAAAAAAGGGCTAAACAGGCTTGCAAGTTTCTCGGCAGGGCGTATTTCTTCTCTCTCGCCTAATAACAAAGATGGCCTAACAGCACTTGCATTATCTAACCCCGGCATATTAACAATGGCATTTTCTAATTCACCCTTGACCCGCAAGTAAAAATTGTTACTTTTAGCATTAGCTCCCACTGAAGAAATCCATACAAAACTAATCGCGTGCTGGGCTTTAGCAAGTTGAGCTGCCACATGTACATACTCAAAATCAATTTTTCGAAATGCTTGTTTGCTACCTGCTTTTTTGATAGTAGTACCTAAACATACGTAGACGTGATCGCAGGTAAAGTAACCTTGATAGTCTTGCAAATTTTCAAAATCAACAACAATGGGCTGCACTTTAGTTGATGTTGTTTTGAAAAAATCTTTTGGCAGTGGTTTACGTAACAAACAAGTCACTGTTTGATATCTATTATCTTGGCAAAGCTGCTCGACTAATGATTTACCCACTAGCCCAGTAGCCCCTAAAACTAAAGCCGTTTTCAACATCTATTACCTGCAATTTTAGCTGTAGGTAAAAATCCTACAATACGCTTAAAAGGGAGAGCCCTAAAAATAATGACGCAGCTTACCCTATTTATCCCGAACTCAGGTTATTTAACCTCAACGTATCCCAATCACGCAAACATGTGGGTTGCTAATGTTTTTTGAATGCCAACCACGGTGTCTTTGTTTAGTTCTTTTTCGATTGGGTTATCTTGCCCGGAAATCCAAATTTTTAGTTCTGCATCTAAATCAAAGTGCCCAGCCGTTTCGATTTTAAATTGGGTAATGGCGCTGTAAGGAATCGAATGATAATCGACTTTACGGCCAGTCAAACCTTGCTTGTCAATTAAAATTAACCGTTTGTTAGTGAATACATACATATCCCGTACTACTTTAAAGACCTGCTGAATACTTTCGGTTTCTCCAATAATTGGCGCTAATTCCTCTGCTACTTCACTGATATCAATTTCAGACGCGTTGCCGAGTAATGCATCAAGTAATCCCATTTTTACTTCCTTTAAATATTTAATCAGCAATCAGCATAATTGTTGATGCGAAAATAGCAACTACAGGCTACCATTTCGCTTCTTCGAACATTCTGATGATGGTAATTACAAATTTATGTCCAGTGTGACTTTTGCCGATGTGCAAGCTGCTAAAAAACGTATCAGTTCTTATATCAATAAAACCCCAGTGCTGGAATCTCAATTATTAAATGATTGGTTAGGGCATAAGGTCATGTTTAAAGCGGAATGTTTTCAAAGAACAGGTGCGTTTAAACTTCGTGGTGCTCTGAACATGATGTTAAAGGCTCGAGAAGATGGGCGTCTCGGCACACAAGTGGTTGCCAGCAGCTCAGGTAACCATGCTCAAGCGGTGGCGTATGCGGCCAAGATTTTAGATGTAAAAGCGACCATCTTTAGTGCACAAAATGTGTCTAAAGTGAAAGCAGCCGCTACACAATACTATGGTGCCACACTCGATTTAAGTGCGACCCGTAAAGAAGCTGACGAAAAGGTTGCAGAGGCCGCAAAACAACAGGGGGTTTTATGGATGCCGCCATTTAACCATGACGATATAATTGCCGGGCAGGGCACCGCTACTCTCGAAGCGCTTGAGCAAACAGGCGAGGTAAACAGTGTATTTGCACCTGTTGGTGGTGGTGGGTTGGTCTCGGGGGCTCAGGTTAGCACTAGAGCTATATACCCAAAGGCAAGTGTTATTGGGGTTGAACCTTTAATAGCGAATGATGCTGCAGAGTCGATACGTACCGGTGTTATCCAGTCTTTGTCAGAGCAATCTAATACCCTGGCTGATGGTGCCGCGACCTTACAAGTGGGCGAAAAAACCTTTCCTCATCTACAAACTTTAAACGGTTTTTATGAGGTGGATGAAACAAAAATTGCTTACTGGACTCAGTGGTTACAACACTTGCTTAAGGTCCATGTTGAACCTACTTGTGCAATGTGTATGGGGGCTGTAGTTGAATGGCTTAAATCGCAGAGTAGTGAACAAAAAGTCCTAGTGATCTTGTCTGGCGGTAATATAGACCAACAAAAAATGCTTAAAATATGGCAAGATGACCATTTGCAAAAAGTACCTAGTTTATTGATTTAACAGCTAAAACCTGATTTAGTGTGGGTATTGTTATAGTGAGTATTTGACAACACGTTTTGAGAGGAACCAATACATTGCGGATTTTTTTAACAAGCATCATATTAAGCCTATTGGCGTTAATTCCGCACCCAAGTATTGCCCAAGAAAAGGTCTTCACCCAAGCATCTTGTACTATTGTGTATTCTCTAAAACGTTCAGCCGATAAGTATTTTAATGACGAAATTGTTCAGTTAGGAAGACAAATTAATAAACACAATATCCAGTTTATAGATTTAAATCACTGGGGTAAAACGTCACCCCACGTTGAAGTGAGTGGTCGATTTCGTAATCAATTGCGCCAGCAATATGATTTGAATAAAAGTATTAATCAAGCCATTGTTGTGGACCGAAGCGGAAAGCTAACCCATCGTTATACTGGCTCCGTGACCTTAGTCAACCTGTTGTTAGATTGCAGTTAGCCCAAATAAATAAACAACTATAACGTCTCACTTCTTGTTATTTGGTTTACACAACATTTACACCCTACAAACGGAAGTTTAGAGTTAACTGTGCTGTAATTGCTTTATTAAACTCTACAAGCAAAATTAAGCCATGTCGTTCTCAAATAATGCAGTTACTCGCTCGCTCAATTTTAGTTATTTACTTATCCCTCTCTCTTTTGTGTTAATGGCATGTGGTGGTTCATCTAGTTCAACCCCAACTCCAGTCTCTGTTACGCCCACACCCACTAATACAATACCATTGGCAAATGCTGGACTAGATCAAAGCGTATCTGTAGGCACAACAGTGACGTTGGACGGCTCATTAAGTTCTGATGCTGACGGCGATGCACTGGGTTATAACTGGGTCTTAACTGGCGTACCAGTTGGCAGTAATGCCATTTTGCAAAATCAAACAGACAGTCAACCCATGTTTATGGTTGATATTGCGGGTAATTATACTGTTTCACTTATGGTTAATGATGGCACTGCTACTAGTGCAGAGGATGATGTGCTCATAGTCGCAAGTAACACTAATGTGGATATCACTAACGTGAATTTTTCTAATCAACAAGGCAGCTGCGATGCTTATGTTGGCAATTACACTTCTAATGTGACTGATGTGTCGCGTAATATAAATTTTATTGGCGATATTGAAATCAGTTTGTCTGGAGAAACATGCGTCATTTCATCTAACGATATACCCAATCACGACTTTAATGATCAGGGAACTTCTTTCGTGAATAACGTTAGTGAACAAAATAATACCTATGTTCTTTCTGCTTCACCGCAGTTTGCATCTAACTCAGCGCCGGTAAGCCTTAATGTGACCAATGCAGTGTTTCTAAATGGCGCGATAGTCGATTTGCTTGCCGCTGCTTGTTATGACGTGGGTAACCAGTCACTTGGTAATGAAAAAATAGGCTGTGGGCAAGACCAGATAAATAATCCTTGGCGTTACGACCCCATGTCCCCTCTTAATACCTTTTCTACCGATAGTCATAATGCTCATGCTCAACCAGATGGTACTTATCATTATCACGGTAATCCCATGGCCATGTTTGAACAAAATTGTGAGTCACAAGGTGTCGCTTCGCCTGTCATTGGTTTTGCGGCGGATGGTTTTCCGATATATGGCAGTTGCTTTACTGATCTCGTGTCTAACTCTGTCAAAAAGGCCCAAAGCAGTTTTGTGCTAAAAAATGATGGTGGTGTGCGAGTTGATGCTGATGGATACACAACTCCTGTGGCCGGCCAAGGTGTGGTTGTTAGCAATCTTTATGATGGACAGTTCACTGGTGATTTCGAATACGTTGCTGGTAGTGGTGATTTAGATGCATGTAATGGCATGACTATAAACGGGCAATACGGTTATTACGTCACAGATAGTTATCCTTGGATTTTAGCTTGTTACAAAGGTGAGGTGGATGACTCATTTATTAAAACAGCTGCGGCTTTAGAAAATCGCTCGCACGGCCATAGCCACCTACTCAAATAACATTTGTTTGGCCCAGTGAGCAGTAGATAAAGCTGTGTGGATTATTCTAAGCTACTGTTCATAAAGCTTTAGTTGCATCAAGGGTAAATCTAAGGCAAGTTAAATCAAATAATTTAAGGAACTGCCCATGCAACGTCTATTTATTTTTGGACTACTTTTTTTCAGTACACTGATGTTGGCGGCTCCGAGCCATATTCATAACGTTAATGGTTATACATTGGATGATTCGGGTGAGCTCGTTCGTTTCTCAAACATGGTGTTTGATGGCGGTAAGGTGCTGGCTATTGGCGGCATGGAACTGAATAAACGTTTCCCTAATGCAATGCAAATTGATGGCCAAAACAAAGTTTTGTTACCTGGGCTGATTGATGCTCACGGACATGTCATGGGACTTGGCGAAGGTTTATTACAAGTAGATTTACGCGAGAGTCAATCCGCTTTAGATGCAGCCAAAACTGTGCAGGCTTATGCTAAGACTCAGCAAGAGCTAGCTTGGATTACTGGCAGAGGCTGGAATCAAGTGCTTTGGCCAGGGAAAGCGTTTCCTACCGCTAGTTTGTTAGATGAATATGTCAAAAATAAACCAGTTATGTTGTCGCGAGTAGATGGCCATGCCAGTTGGGTCAATAGTAAAGCTCTTGAAATAGCCGGTATCACCAAAGATACACTTGATCCCCCAGGTGGAAAAATTGTCCGTGATAAGCAAGGTAACCCTACAGGTATCCTGATTGATAATGCCGAAAGTTTACTATATGAGCATTTACCTAAAACGTCTGATGCCACCTTAGCCGCGCAATTAAATTCAGCAGGCAAAAAATTGCTTTCTGAAGGTATAACCAGTGTGCATGACGCTGGTATAGGTAAAGTGGTATACGACTACTACCAAAAACGTGTGGCGCAGCACTCACTACCGGTGCGTATCTATCCAATGATTGCTGCGACATCACCCATCTTGAAGCAACTATTAGAAACAGGCCATGTGCAAGACCAATATGATTGGCTCGCCATCAGAAGTGTCAAAGCTTACGGTGACGGAGCTTTAGGTAGCCGCGGTGCAGCCTTATTAAAACCTTACTCTGACGCCCCAGATAACCATGGATTATTGGTTACAAGAGAAGCTGACTTAAAACCACTTTTTGACTTGGTTTTGGGGAGTGGTTTTCAACTTAACTTTCATGCGATTGGAGATAGAGCCAATCGTTTAGCGTTAGATCAGTTTGCTGACACTTTTAAGCGAATTGGTGGTAAGTCACTACGCAATCGTGTTGAACATGCTCAAGTGATAAATGTTAACGATATTCCACGTTTCAAAACATTAAATATCATTCCTGCGATGCAGCCAACCCATGCTACTAGCGACATGAATATGGCAGAAGACAGAGTGGGAGCAGAAAGGTTAAAAGGCGCTTACGCCTGGCAGACGTTCTTAAAACAAGGTTCTCCTGTGGCGTTTGGTTCTGATTTTCCGGTAGAACTCTCTAATCCATTTTTTGGTTTACATGCTGCAGTAACAAGACAAAATCGCAATAATTCACCTAACAAAGGTTGGATACCGAGCGAAGCGGTAACAGTCAAACAAGCCTTCCGTGGTTTTACTTTGGATGCAGCTTACGCAGCTCATCAAGAAAATATATTAGGTGGACTAACCGAAGGGAAGTGGGCCGATTTTATTTTGATAGACCAAGATATCTTTACGATCGCGCCACAAGATATTTGGAAAACCCAAGTGTTAGAAACATGGATTGCAGGTGAAAGACGTTTTACAAAAACGCCTTAGGTTAATTTTTTGAGTTAGAGGTCATAGGGTTTTAGCTAGAGGATATTTGCCTTTCTCATGTAAACACAATTTTGCATATTGCCAGGGAAGGGCTGTTCTGGATACTCTGTTTCAACAAAGCCCAATGATTGATAGCAGTTATAGGCAACAAGATTATGTTTAAATACAAATAAAGAGGCTCCTTTGGCAGGTTGTTCTAAGTGTGCTTTTTCTAGTATTTTTGTAATTAATATTTTTACCAACCCTTGACCACGATTATTTGGGTTAACGGCCAGTCGTCCAAGGTGATGATGATCTAACCGTTCATAGTATTGTCCAAAAGCTACAACTTGTTGTTCTTCGTTTAGTAGACAAAATGATGTGAAATGATCCGCTGTTAACAGATTAAGAAATTTATCATCCGACATGGGGTAGGTCATATTTGGACCTCCCCATGTGAACATTTGTTGATGATCGCTAAACCAAGTTTTTACCTGCAAATACTGTTGTTCTGTAGGACAAATTAATGTCATTGGATTAGCCTTTACTGCCCGTTATACAAAGTGGCAATCCACTTTTCCTCATTAATAAAACTCCATGACCAAGCTTGGTATTTTTCACCAAGGCCTTTGGTCACAGCATCTTCAAGACTCATACCTTTGGCTTTCATGCTTTTTACCATGGCAGCAGTATTAATGATCATATCCAAGGCATTTTGATAGTCGGCTTTGGTCGCTAACTTACCGTGCCCTGGGATTATTTTTGTATCGTCTTTAAGCATACTAATGAGTTTAGTGGCGTTCTTAATATAACCGGCAACTGTGCCACCGCCATTTAAATCGATGTACGGAAAACGGCCTTCAAAGAACAAGTCTCCTGGGTGTAAGACATTGGCTTCTTCAAACCAAACGACACTGTCGCTATCTGTATGACCTGCTGGCAAATGCATGACTTTGATGGTGTCGCCATTAAAATGAAAAGTCACACCTTGTTGATAAGTCACCACAGGTAATTCGGCATGAGTGTGGTCTTCTTTACTTGCTAGACGTTTACGCACATTGTCATGAGCAAAGATGGTACTACCTTTAATTTCTTTGAAATAGGCGTTAGAACCAGTGTGATCACCGTGGTAGTGAGTGTTTACAACATACTTCATAGGAGTCTTCGCAATATTACCAATAGCTGTGGCTATTTTTTCGGCTAGTGGTGCAAATTGGTCATCAATGATTAAGATACCTTCGTCACCAGCGGATACGCCAATATTGCCCCCCATACCCTCTAACATGTGTACTGAGCCGCTAACTGGTTGACTGGTGATTTCGACATCGGCAAATCTGTCTTGGGCAATAACCGAACTGGTTGAAAATAGTGCGGTAATGGCAGTAAACAATATAATTTTAGCGCGCATGGTTAATGTTCCTTAGTTAATAAAAAGTAAATCTAGACGTTTATAACAACTAGATACAAACTATGCAGCAAATAAGATCTTAAAGATAACCTGCATGTTTGAATTTACAAAACGTATTAGCTTTATATTCTTTGTTATCAGTCTGGCAACTGCTTTCTACATTAACTTTAAAGTTAACCCGACTTGGGTTGAAAGCCAGTTGCAATATCAAACATATAATAATGAGTTGGGTCAGTTGGTGTATCGCGCAAGTGGGCAAGAGAACCTAATAAAGGACCCAATTCCCTATACCGATTCGCCTCTTCGCCAATCAATACTGAATAATCAACAAACCAAGCCTTCCCTCTCACAGCAATGGGTATATAAAAATAATATAGATGATGTGGTGTTACTTAAGGCGGATTTTCATTTTGGCATTTGGTCGTTATTACCTGCTTTAGTCGCGGTTGTATTGTGCTTGATGACTCGTGAACCTTTAGTCGCATTGTTTAGCGGGATAGTGATTGGCGCTGTGATGTTAGGACGATTCGATATCACTCATGAGGTATTTATTCCGAATGTAGGAACCTCGAGTGCAGCTTCTATCTTAATTTTATATCTATGGTTGCTTGGAGGGTTAATGGGGATGTGGGCAAAAACAGGTGCTGCACAAGCCTTTGCTGACCATATGAGTGAGCATTATGTAAAAGGGCCACGTTCAGCCAAAGTAGTTACTTGGTTCTTGGGTTTGGTATTCTTCCAAGGCGGTACCATGAGTACGGTATTGGTAGGCACCACGGTGAAACCCATTGCTGATAAGGCTGGCGTTAGTCATGAAGAGCTTAGTTACGTGGTAGATTCTACCGCTTCACCTATTGCTTCTATTATTGCATTCAATGCTTGGCCTGCTTATGTTCAAGCCTTTCTGTTTATTCCAGGTGTGGCTTTTTTGGCCACAGAAAGTGACAGGATAGCGTTCTTTTTTGCCAGTATCCCTTTTAGTTTTTACGCTATTTTTGCTGTTTTAGGCACTTTATTACTGAGTTTAAATATCACCACCTTTAGTGGTTCTCCACTTAGAAAAGCCATTAAACGAGTGGCTGAAACCGGTGAGTTGGACGCGCCTAATGCTTCACCAATTAGTGCCAAAGAATTACACCTAAGCCAAGCTCCAGATGGATATGAAGCGCATAGACTAGAATTTATTCTGCCTTTAGTAAGCCTAATTGTAATTGCCATTGGTTCCTATTTTGTTACGGGTTCACCAAAAATTCACTGGGCATTTTCAGGGGCTTTGTTTTTGTCCATATTTATGGCGTTGGCAAAAGGTATGGCACTTCAACAGGTGTTAGAAGGTTTTGGTAATGGATTAAAAGGAGTGGTAGTCGCTTCGGTTATATTAATGTTTGCGTTAACTATAGGTGTACTTAGTAAACAGCTGGGCGGAGGTATTTATTTGGTGGAATCCTTGGGCGAACATATACCCTTTTGGTGTTTACCCATAATATTACAACTGATGACCATGCTTATTGCTTTCTCAACAGGCACCAGTTGGGGGACTTACGCAATTGCCTTTCCTTTAGGTTTGCCTTTGGCATGGACGATCGCGCAAACCCAAGGCCTAGATAACCCCGAGTTATTTATGATGGTATGTTTTGCAACAATACTTAATGGCAGTGTATATGGTGACCAATGTTCACCTATATCAGATACTACGATTCTGAGTTCTATGACCACAGGCTGTGATTTAATGGATCATGTAAAATCACAAATTGTACCCGCTACTTATGCAGCGATCCTCGCAGGAGGGCTGTGGACGGCTACCGTTTTGTTTTTCGCCTAACGTACTGCTTGAGTATATTGATTTTGTAAATGAAACATTGGCTTAATCAATATACTCAAATCTGGGTTTTGTTACACCATCAACTTGTACTGTTTCAATAAACATTTCCAAAGGTCTAACCCATAAACCCCTTGCACCATATAAGGGCTGATAAACCACTAATTCGGTTTCATCTTCTGAATGTTTAGCTACGCCAATGACTTCATATTCATTGCCTTTGTAATGACGGTAACGCCCTATTTCCAATGACATATTTATTCCTCGTTGTTAGGAGATACTATTGTTTAACTGCAGATTTTTTTGTCTTACCTGTTGCCATGAAATCACTATCAGTTGTACTGCAATGATAATAAAGCTAGCCAGTAATAAACCACGCCACTCTATTAGGTAAAGAAATATACCAGCGCTCAGGGCTGCTGTGGCTTGACAGCCGAACACCAAAAATTCATTTAATCCTTGGACTTTAAATCTTTCGCTAGGCTGATAACTCTTAGCGAGTAATACCGTACCGCCAACAAACAGAAAATTCCAACCAATACCTAATAACACCAACGCACTCCAATAGCTTAGCCATTGACTGCCAGTTAACGCGATTAAGATAGTGGTGATATAGGCAGATAACCCTAAGTAGATGCTCTTTGAGGTACCCAATTTACTGATTAACCAACCACTAAACAATGAGGGAAAAAACATCGCGAATATATGGCTTTGGATAACCCACTTTGTATCCTGCAAGGAATAAGCTTCATGCACGTGCATATGTACAGGTGTGGCCGTCATAATAAAACTCATTAATGCATAACCCACTACTGAAGCCGAAACTGCCAAAATAAACACTGGTTGGCTTGCTATAACACTTAATTTCCGGCCGGTTTCTGCAGACTTATGTTGCGCTACGTGGGTATTATCGATTCGAGTAAACAGAAAGCTACATAACAACAATAAAGCTGCCATTAAATAAAATGCACCGACGAAAATTTGCTCGGTAATTAGCTGACCAATGGTCACTAACTCTGGCCCTAAGATAGCGGCTACTAGCCCGCCTAGTAACACAGTGGAAGCCGCTTTTGGCATCAGTTCAATACTGACTGATTCCATCGCAGTAAAACGGATTTGTTGAATAGCAGACATCACCACTCCCAACAAAAAGGCAGATATTACCAATCCTGTAAAACTACTATTAGCGATACTCGCAGCGGCGAATAAAGTTATCACAGCGCCAAAACTAGAGGTAAAAATAAAAACCGGCTTTCGACCAAATCGTTGCATCAAGCGGGTCACAGGCACCACACCGCATGCAGTGCCTACAATACTCATAGCTAATGGCAATGTAGACCATTTAGGGTCTGGAGTAATCTGAGCGCCTAAAACACCTCCTGCCAATACAAACATAGTGCCAGCGCTTAAAGCTAGCGCTTGAATCAAGGTTAATAACCACACATTGGCAGGCATTCTTTGCACTAGGAAAGCTCTTTGTTTAGGTATGCTAATAGTTTCTTTGGGTAGTCTACAGAGTTGAAATCTTTTAGTCTTCAGTAGATGAAAATGAAAACGCTAATTGTGTACTCTGGGTCGAATCAGCTAAACCTACATGTAATCCAACTAGCCTAATGCCTCTGTTAGCTTTGCGTGAAAGACCTTCAGTTAACAATTTAAAAAAGTACTCTTTATCTAAGACTTGGCATTTATGTTCGACTGTTGTTTGTTGAAAATCACTGAATTTTAATTTGATACCCTGACTTTGAATTTTAGATTGTGACTTTGCTAAACGTTTTTCTAACATCGGAAAAAGACTGTCGATCATTTTTATACAGTCTTGCTCTGAATGAATATCTTCCGGCAAAGTGCGTTCTACGCCAACCGACTTACGCTGTCTGCCAAGACTTAAATTTCTATCATCTAGGCCGTGGCTGCGATCCCAGATAATTGAACCAAACTTACCAAATCGTTTGATTAAGTCTTCAAAAGGGAACTGCCGAACATCAGCGCAGCTATATAACCCGATATCATTTAACTTAGCTAAGGTGATCTTACCAACGCCAGGAATTTTACCAAGTGGTAATCCAATCACAAAGTCGTCGAGTTTGTCTGGTGTGATAACACAGATACCATTAGGTTTATTTTCATCACTAGCAATTTTGGCCACAAACTTACAGGGTGCAACGCCTGCAGAAGCGGTGAGTTGGGTCTCTGCAAAAATAGCCTGCCTAATATCTTCGGCGATTAATGTTGCGCTACCTGAGAACAAGGTACATTCAGAAACGTCTAAGTAAGCTTCATCTAGAGACAGTGGTTCAATTTTGTCAGTATAACGACGGAATATTTCGCGTATTTGTAGAGATATTTCACTGTAAAGCGCCATTCGGCCAGGCGCTAGTACTAAATCAGGACACAGCTTTAATGCATGAGCTGTTGCCATAGCCGAGCGTACGCCATATTTTCGTGCTTGATAGTTACAGGTGGAGATAACACCGCGCCTATCCGAACTACCGCCTATGGCTAAAGGTACATTTTGATATTCTGGATTGTCACGCATCTCAACGGCGGCATAATAGCAGTCCATATCGATGTGGATGATCTTGCGCAAAATAGACCTAACAACTTACTGTATGTAAAACCAGTATTTTGCAGGTATATCAGTAAAGGTCAACATAAAAAACGCCAGACAGGCCGGCGTTTATAATTATTGTGATTGAATTAAAGTATTTGGTCTTTTTTCCATTCATTTAACTTAGCTTGTCTAGCTTGCTCTTTTTCCAAACGCATTTTTTTACGGTCGCAAGGTTCTGGACAATCGCAGGCTTTTGCAATGCCCAGTGCTCCAAGTCCACCACAGCTGCCAGCAATAGACTTCTGTTGAAATATGTATCCAACAGACATTGCTACTACAACCACCAAAAAAAATACAAACGCGAGAATAAAGGTACTCAAAATTTGTCTCCAATAGAGCTAAAGATGTTAACGGAATCTATTTTAATGAACAGTAACTAGTTGTTCAAATTTGTCACTAGTATACTCGGTAAAGCCATGCTTTTCTTTAGTAATCAGCAATACCGCAATATCGTATTTCTTTGCTAATGCTAGGGCTTTCTCTTTACCCATGACGATAAGAGCGGTGGCCAAGCCATCGGCTGTCATGGATGAAGGATGGATCACTGTAACAGACACCACATTATGTGTAATTGGAAAACCTGTGCTTGGGTCAATCAAGTGAGAATAACGCACACCATCTTGCTCGTAATAAATGCGGTAATCGCCAGAGGTTGCTACTGCATTATCGCCAACACTTATAATATCTTGTACTGAGCGTTGTTCTGCTTCTGGTTTTTCAATAGCAATTTTCCAGCTTATGCCAGATGGTTTTACTCCTGATACACGCATTTCGCCACCAATTTCCACTAAAAAATTTTGAATTTTATGGGCCTGTAAAATTTCAGCCACTTGGTCTACTGCATAACCTTTGGCAATAGTTGATAAGTCCACATAAAGGTTTGGGATGGTTTTACTGACCCAAGTTGGCCCAATGCTTAGTTTATCTAATCCTACTAGCTGTTGAGTTGCCTGAATAAGTTCAATTGATGGAATTTTTTCTGGTCGGCTTTGCGGACCAAAACCCCAAAGGTTAACTAGAGGGCCTACCGTCACATCCAATAATCCAGCACTCATCTCACCTAGTCGTTTTGCTTCGTTCAACACCTCTAGAGTTTTTGCCGATAAGGCAAAGCGCTCAGTACTATTCCACTGATTAAAACGACTTAGTTCGGAGTCTTGGATGTAGGTCGACATTAATTGGTTAATCTCAATTAATAATTGGTCAATCTGCTGTTTTAATTTCTGTTTATCAACGCCGTCCACAGCTATAAATTTCACATTGTAAGTGGTACCCATAGTAGGGCCAGTTAAATGTATTTCTTGCTCTTTAGGTAATGAACAGGCGACCAGGATTGTGCTAATAACAACAATCAAAAGTCTATTATTGGGAATGTTTAACATAGTGTATTTTTGGGCCTACAAGAAAAGGGGCATATAGCCCCTTTTAAATTTGTTCATAGATTGATACTAGGATTAACCGCCGAAATCATCCAACATAATGTTTTCGTCTTCCACGCCTAATTCTTTAAGCATGTTAATCACTGCTGCATTCATCATAGGTGGACCGCACATGTAGAATTCACAATCTTCAGGTGCTGGGTGATCTTTCAGATAATTTTCTAGCAATACGTTGTGGATAAATCCAGTGTCACCTTTCCAGTTATCTTCAGGTTGCGGGTCGGACAATGCAACATGCCACTTAAAGTTATCGTTCTCTTTTTGCAACATGTCGAAATCTTCTACATAGAACATTTCACGTAAAGACCGGGCACCGTACCAAAAGGTCATTTTACGTTTTGAGTTTAATCTGCGTAGCTGATCAAATATGTGTGAGCGCATTGGAGCCATACCTGCACCACCACCAACAAATACCATTTCCGCTTCAGTCTCTTTAGCGTAAAACTCTCCAAATGGACCAGAAATAGTGGCTTTATCGCCTTCTTTCAAACTCCATATATAAGACGACATTTTTCCTGCAGGTAAAGTTAGATTATTAGGCGGTGGCGAAGCAACTCGCACGTTCAGCATAATAATGCCTTCTTCTTCAGGGTAGTTAGCCATTGAGTAGGCACGAATGGTTTCGTCTTCTACTTTAGATTCGATATTGAAGAAACCAAAACGCTCCCAGTCGCCACGATATTCTTCAGGGATATCAAAATCTGTATATTTTACGTGATGAGGCGGCGCCTCAATTTGAATATAACCACCCGCTTTGAATGGCACACTTTCTCCATTAGGAATTTTTAGCACAAGCTCTTTGATAAAAGTGGCTTTGTTATCATTCGAAATAACTTCACAGTCCCACTTTTTAATACCAAAAATTTCTTCCTCTAGTTCAATGTCCATATTTTCTTTCATAGACACCTGACAAGATAAACGACAACCATGCTTAGCATCTTTTTTGCTAATATGGTCTACTTCAGTTGGCAAAAGCTCTCCACCACCAGCTTTAATATCAACGCGGCATTGGCCACAAGTGCCACCACCACCACAAGCAGAAGAAACAAAGATACCTGCGTTAGCTAAGGCACCTAAAAGTTTGTCACCAGGCTGTGCTGTAATAGATTCCTGAGCTCCACCATTAATAGTAATGGTTATTTCGCCTTCAGGTACTAATTTAGATTTTGCGAACATGATGATAAACACTAACGCTAAAACAATAGCGATAAACATGCCTACACCAAGATAAATTTCATTCGGATTCATTTAACTATTCCTCAAAGAGCCGTTTAAAGTGCGATGCCAGTAAATGACTGGAAACCAAGCGCCATTAGTCCAGTGATCATAAACACTGAACCTAGACCCCTTATACCCTCAGGCATATCGGCATATTTTAGTTTTTCCCGTACTGCAGCAAGAAGGGTGATTGCAATCGCCCAACCTAAACCACTGCCTACACCGTAAACGATACTTTCAGTGAAGTTATATTCACGTTGAACCGCAAATGCAACACCACCAAAAATGGCACAGTTTACTGTAATAAGCGGCAAGAATATCCCTAGTGCGTTATATAGCGCAGGGAAAAACTTATCCAACGTCATTTCCAGTATTTGCACTAACGCAGCTATTACGCCAATAAAAGTCAAAAAGCTCAAAAAGCTTAAGTCTGCTTCTGGAAACCCAGCCCAGGCCATAGCTCCTGGCGCTAAGATATTGACATATATAACTTGGTTAACAGGAACCGAAATTCCTAAAACAACAATTACTGCTACACCTAAACCCATAGCTGTTTTAACTTTTTTGGATACTGCCAAAAAAGTACACATACCAAGGAATAGAGATAATGCCATGTTTTCAACAAAAACAGATTTAACAAAAATACTAATATAATGTTCCATGAGTTATTCCTTTGGCTCAACTTGTGCTGGACGTATAGTTCGGATTGCCCAAATAAGGCCACCAATCAAAAAGAACGAGCTAAAAGGTAAAATCAATAAACCATTACCTTGATACCAGCCACCATTTTGAATCAAAGGTAATATTTCAAAACCTAGAAGTGTACCGAAACCAAATAATTCTTTGATTGAACCAATGACGATTAACACCATTGAATAACCAATGCCGTTACCTAGACCATCGAGGAAGGACATAAAAGGAGGGCTCTTCATAGCGTAAGCCTCTGCCCGGCCCATTACGATACAATTAGTAATAATTAACCCAACAAACACTGAAAGCTGTTTTGAAATCTCGTAAGAATAGGCTTTTAGTACTTGGTCAACCACTATTACCAAAGAGGCAATAATTGTCATTTGAATGATAATCCGCACGCTCGATGGTATTTGGTTACGGATAAGAGAGATAAATAAGTTAGAAAATGCACATACTACAGTTAATGCCAGAGACATAACCAACGCGGTTTCTAGTTTGGTAGTGATTGCCAATGCAGAGCATACGCCCAGTACTTGCAAAGCGATGGGGTTATTGTCCAGAATGGGTCCGAGCAATACCTTTTTCATTTCTTTAGTTTCAGCCATTGTGTGAACCCCTTACGATTTCCAAGTCTGATTTTTAAGATAAAGCCCGTAGCCATTCTTACCAGCCCAGTAAGTTAAGGTGTTTTGTACACCGTTACTGGTTAGCGTGGCGCCTGAAAGTGCATCAACAGCATATTGATTTTTTGAGTTGTCACCTTTATTAACTTCAAGAGCTACTTCTCCATTGTTAAACAGCTTTTTACCGTTCCATTTGGCCTTCCAGCTAGGGTTTTGTATCTCACCGCCTAGTCCAGGGGTTTCCTTGTGTTGGTAATAAATTAGCTCACGTACAGTATTACCGTCCGCATCAATCGCTAATAGCCCATACATTAGATCCCACAAGCCACTACCATGAACTGGCAGAACTAAACGGGTAACATCACCTGCATCATTTCTAACTAAATAAATATTAGCAATGCTGGCACGCTGTTTAAAACCTACGTTGCTGCCTGTAACTGGCACTGAAAATTCAGGGTTTTTGGCCTCTTTGTACATATCGTATCCCTCAGGGACCTCCACATACTCACCTGTTTCAAGGTTAATAAAGCGTTCTTCAATATATTTTTCGAAGGTCCCAGAGATATCGCCTGCTGCAATATCGGAAAGTCCAGCTGCCTGAACGATATTAGACTGCTTATCTATTGCTGCGTTAGTTTGCTGTAACGAACGTAAACCTACAGCTGCACTGGATACAACGATTGAACATACTAAGCAAACTGCTACTACTACGCCTACTGTTTTTCCAAGAGTTTCTTTTTTAGCTGACACGTGCCAACCTCCGTTTTATATTGCTTTGTGCTACAAAATAATCGAATAAAGGTGCCCACAAGTTAGCGAACAATATTGCTAGCATAATACCTTCTGGGAAAGCTGG
Source organism: uncultured Paraglaciecola sp. (assembly GCF_913020055.1). Classification (GTDB taxonomy): domain Bacteria; phylum Pseudomonadota; class Gammaproteobacteria; order Enterobacterales; family Alteromonadaceae; genus Paraglaciecola. The sequence continues at coordinate 78,678 of NZ_CAJWCF010000006.1, forward strand.
ATTCAGTACGCGTATCATCACTGCCATACTCCCAATCAAAATACCGTAGGCCCATTTACCTTGATTGGTAAATGATGCTGAGACAGGATCGGTAGCCATAAAGAACATACCAAAAGCCATGCCACCTATTACCATATGCCAATACCAAGGCATAGCAAACATCGGGTTGGTGTCACTGCCTATGAGATTTAGCAAACTTGAGAACAAGAACACACCTAATGCGACACCTAGTACAATTCGCCATGATGCTATTCGCATGTAGATAATAAATAAGCCACCGATTAAGATTGCTAATGTCGAAACCTCGCCAACCGAGCCTTGTAGGTTACCGAAAAATGCATCCCACCACTGAGCGTTAAGACTCCAGTCTGTGACTGACCCATTTGCTGCTTGGCTTAACCAAGTTGCACCTGAGTACCCATCTGCAGCGGTCCAAATTGAATCACCTGATATTTGTGCTGGGTAAGCGAAGTAAAGAAATGCTCGACCCGATAACGCAGGGTTTAGGAAGTTACGTCCTGTCCCACCAAAGATTTCTTTAGCTATTACAATACCGAATGTGATACCTAAGGCAGCTTGCCATAGGGGTATAGTGGCAGGCAGGGTTAGTGCAAATAAAACTGAAGTAACAAAGAAACCTTCGTTAATTTCATGTTTACGAACTGATGCAAACAGTACTTCCCAAAAACCACCTACCGCAAATACAGTTGCGTAAATAGGTAAGAAAAAACAAGCCCCATACAACATCAAGCCAATCCAACCAGTACTGGCATCAAGTTGACCGCCCAACATTTCAAATAGACCTGCTTGCCAGAATGTGGTGGCTGTGTCAGCCCAAACTGCGCCTTCTGCGATAGCCATCTGTGCCTGTTGGCCGATATTAAACATGCCGTAGAACATAGCTGGGAATGTTGCCATCCAAACCATGATCATGATGCGTTTTAAATCGATACTGTCTTTTACATGGGTGGTCGACTTGGTGACCGTGCCCGGAGTGTAAAAAATGGTCGCTGCCGCTTCGTAAAGGGCATACCATTTTTCATATTTTCCACCCGCTTCAAAATTAGGTTCGATTTTCTCTAAAAATGCTTTTAAACCCATGATTAACCCTCTTTCTCAATCTGCTCTAAACAATCACGCAGAATTGGCCCGTAGTTGTATTTGCCTGGGCAAACATAAGTACACAATGCCAAATCTTCTTCGTCTAGCTCCAAGCAACCCAAACTTTGTGCGCCATCTGTATCGCCAGAGATCATGTCTCTTAACAACAAAGTCGGCAAGATGTCTAACGGCATAATACGTTCGTAGTTACCGATAGGCACCATAGAGCGATCAGAACCATTAGTGGTAGTCGTCATACCAAAAAGTTTTTTAGGACTCAAATGCCCAAAATAAGCACGAGTCACCGAGTGTTGGTTAACGCCAGGCTTAATCCAACCAAATAATTCTTTTTCGCGACCTTCACGTAAAATTGTCACTTGGTTATGGAATCGACCTAAAAATCCATGCACACCGTGTGCGTGATTACCTTGTAAAACTGAGCCAGATAACATGCGCATATCGCCGTCGTTGGCTTCACTTGCAGTTAACTCGGCAATGTCAGCCCCCATCAATGTTCGTATCAAACGCGGATTTTTTGCTTCAGGACCACCTATAGAAACCACTTTGCGGTTATCCAACTCACCAGTCGTGAACAAACTACCAATCGCTAAAACGTCTTGATAACCTACATGCCACACTTTTTTGCTTTGACCTACAGCATCTAAGTGATGAATATGCGTGCCAACGAGTCCAGCTGGGTGTATACCTGCAAATTCGTTTACTTCGACACTAACATTGCCAGTGGCGATGTCTGCGCCAGGTGCCTTGCTAACAAAAACTTTGCCTTCCGTTAAACGGCTAATAACCTGTAATCCGTTTACAAAATCTTCATTACGTTCGGCAATTATTAGTTGTGGGTCAGCAGCAAGTGGATTGGTATCCATTACACTGACAAAAATCGAATTTGGCTTCGAGTCAAGTGCAGGAGACTTGCTATAAGGACGAGTTCTAAAGGCCGTCCACATGCCAGAATTGACTAGGTTTTCTTGAACCTTGGCAGCGTCTAATGATGCTAGTTCTGAATTGCTATACTTAGCAAACTCCTCACTTTCATCACCTTCAAGTTGGATAACAACAGATTGCAAAACACGTTTTGCACCACGGTTGACTTCAACTACGTTACCAGCGGCAGGTGCGGTAAATTTGACACCAGGGTTCTTTTTATCTTCAAAAAGAATCTGGCCTTTTTTTACCTTATCTCCTACTTGGGCATGCATTGTTGGACGCATACCAATATATTCTTCACCCAAAATAGCCACTCTAGTCACAGAGTTTCCATCTTGAATTGTTTGTTGTGGCGCTCCCTGGATAGGAAGATCTAACCCTTTCGTGATTTTTATCATACGCAATAGCACTACTCTAAATTAATACACAGCACCATTAGGCTCTTTATTACAGAGGTCCATGCTCTGTATTAAGTTGGCAAAAGCCTAATGGTGGTGAGTATCGTCAATCAATGACTGATTAATAAGCTACAAGTACCTTTTTGCAGCTAGATAGAAGTCTCCGAACTTCCTTAAAAATTTATGCGCTCAGCAAAACTTATACACTATTCTTTTAGACGCCTACGCTTAGCCCCAGAATTTTAGCATTAACCAGTGTATTTCTTCCACGCAAATTGTTGTTTAAACACATTTATTTTGTGGTTTTTAGTTTTTTTGCTTTGATTTGGCTCTTTCAAAGGTAGACTAATTTACAGAAATAAAAAACCGCCTGATATGGCGGTTGATTTTTTAATGATTTTTTAACCTAATATTTACCAATCGATCAAAGTTTCAACATCGGCATCATAGTCTACACCTGATAGATCAAAACCAAACAATCTCAAAAACTCATGATGGTAACCAGCGTAGTCACTTAACTCGTGAAAATTCTCTTGAGTGACTTGGTCCCATAAGGCTTTTATTTTGGCCTGAGTCGCATCGTTTGTTTCTTTGCCATTCATATACAAACGACCCAACTCGTCCACTTCTGGCTTAGTTTGAGTTAATTTATCAGTAAACAAATCGTAAATTTGCTCAATACAACCTTGGTGCGTACCTTCTTCTTTCATCACTTTATAGATCAGTGAAATATACAGAGGCATAACCGGGATCGCCGAACTTGCCTGTGTCACTAAGGCCTTTAAGGAAGAGACATAAGCTTGCACTTTCTTATCTGCTTTGGTTTTTACTATTGACGCCGCGGCTCGATCTAAATCTTCTTTGGCTTTACCTATAGTTGCTTGCCCATAAATTGGCCAAGTCAGTTCTTTACCCACATAGGTGTAAGCTGTGGTTTTACAATTATCTGCTAATAAATCAGCTTCACTTAAGGCATCTAACCATAATTCCCAGTCTTCACCGCCCATCACTTTGATGGTTTGTTGAATTTCATCTTCATTGGCGGGTTCGAGAGCAATCTCATGAATAAGATTCTTGTCGGTATCGTAGGTTTTAGTTTTATAGGACTGACCAACAGGTTTTAAAGTCGATTTGTACACTTCACCTGTTTCAGGATCGGTTCTTCTTGGAGAGGCAAGACTATAAATCACCAAGTCTACTTTGCCCATATCGGCTTTTAAGGTATCGATAACTTGCTGTTTTAACTCTTTAGAAAAAGCATCACCATTTAAGGTTTTTGCATACAGTCCGGCGTCAGATGCCTTGGCATGAAAAGCAGCGGTGTTATACCAACCAGCGGTACCGGTTTTGCGTTCTGTAGGGGGTTTCTCAAAACATACTCCTAAGGTATTAGCATCTCCTGCAAATGCAGCGGTGATCCTAGAAGCCAGTCCATAGCCAGTAGAACTACCAAGAACTAATACGTTTTTAGGCGGATTGTTCAATGATCCTTGCGCTTTAACATAATCAATTTGTTGTTGAACACTAGCAGCACAACCAACTGGATGAGCGTTAGTACAGATAAAGCCGCGAATTTTGGGCTTAACAATCATAGATACGTCCTATTTAAATAATTCAGCGCATTGTAATGCTAGTCGGCGCTTAAACACATCTGAACAGCTGATAAAGATGTTTTGGTTATTGTTTACTGTTCTGCAAAAGGCATGTTTTAGCCCAAATAGTCATGTAAACAAAGTGAGTATATTGCTTCTTTTTTTCTGTTACTGATTACCGGTAGCACGGTTTTTGTAATATTCAAATTCTGAAATTTGGTGATATTTCATGACTTTTGTTTGGAAGTCTGAATAAGAGTCATACACTTTTTTGAACATGGGGTCGGCGGCAGACTGTTCTTGCATCACTTCAACCGAGGCATTTTTTAAGGCTAACATGACATCTGCAGGCAGAGGGCGCATATCAACACCATGTGTCTCAATTAAGGCCTGCATGGCTGAATTGTTTGCAGCAGTATATTCGTCCCACATATCTTGATTAACAGCCCGAGTAGCCACTTCAATAATGGCTTGTAAGTCTTCTGGAAGTGCTTCGAATGCTTGTTTGTTAACCATAAATTCAAGGGTAGCACTGGGTTCATGCCAGCCAGAGTAATAATAATATTTGGCGGCTTTGTAGAAACCAAAAGCTAAATCGTTATAGGGACCAACCCATTCAGTGGCGTCAATTGCCCCAGATTGTAGTGAAGTAAATAGCTCGCCGCCGGTTAACGCAACGGGAATGCCACCCAATTTTTTGAGTACTTCACCGCCTAAACCGGGAATACGCATTTTTAAACCTTTGAGGTCTTCTACACTGTTGATCTCTTTTTTAAACCAACCAGCCATTTGTACCCCAGAATTACCACCGGCAAAAGGGATCAAATTAAAGGGGGCATATACTTCACGCCACAACTCGATGCCACCACCATAATGCAGCCATGCATTCATTTCGGTAGCATTCATGCCAAAGGGTATGGCGGTGAAAATTTGTGACGCGGGTGCTTTTCCTTTCCAATAATAAGAACCCGAATGGCCCATTTCAGCTGCACCACTTGAAACTGTATCAAATACTTCAAAACCAGGCACCATCTGGCCGGAACCGAATACTTTAATCTTAAGCCGACCATTGGACATACGTTCAACATATTTAGCAAAGGTCTCAGGACCTTTGCCTAACCCCGGAAAGTTTTTCGGCCAAGATGTCACTAGTTTCCATTCATAATGTTGTTGTTCGACTTGAGTCGAGGGGACATCAGAAGATTGCCCACCACAAGACAAAAGAAACAGACTAAACATAGTCAAAACTAATAACTGAAGTAATTTCATATATAGACTCTTTAAAGCAAGGAAGGTAACCAAGTTACCAGATTTGGCCAAACGGCTAAACAGACTAACAGAGTTAATTGAATAACAATAAAGGGAATAACTCCACGGTAAATATCCGAAGTTGATACTTCTGGTGGCGCTACGCCACGTAAGTAGAATAAGGCAAAGCCAAAAGGAGGGGTTAAGAACGAAGTCTGTAGATTAACCGCTATCATAATCCCAAGCCAGATTGGGTCGACTCCCATTGCTAACAATACCGGCGCAACTAAGGGCACAACCACAAAAGTAATTTCGATAAAATCTAAAATAAAACCTAGCAAAAATATGACCGCCATCACCAATAACACGGCAGAAAATACGCCCCCAGGTAAACTGGCAAATAACTCTGCAATTAATTCTTCACCACCAAATCCCCGAAATACCAATGAGAAAATAGACGCGCCAATCAGGATTAAGAACACCATTGATGTAACTTTTGTGGTGGACATCATGACGTCTTTTAACTTTTGCAAGGCCAACTGTTTGTTAAGCAATGCCAAAACTATCGAACCGGCGGCTCCGACCCCTGCTGCTTCAGTTGGTGTGGCAAAACCAGCTAAAATCGAGCCGAGTACGATAAAAATCAACATCAATGGTGGAAATAAAGCTGAAAATAGCCCGATGCTAGAAATAGGTTTGTCAGATATATTTTGGTTGACTGACTGATCGATTTGTCTACTGGCAAAAATTAACACGTACACTAAATACATACCGACTAACAACATACCAGGTACTAAAGCGCCGACAAATAAGTCACCCACAGATACTGACCTCGGAGAAAATATTCCCATATTTAATTGTGCTTGTTGGAATGAACTAGATAACACGTCGCCCAACAACACTAAGGCAATAGAAGGTGGAATGATTTGGCCTAAGGTACCAGTAGCGCAAATTGCCCCACTGGCAAAAGAGGGGGAGTAACCTTGTTTTAGCATTGTTGGTAAGGAAAGCAGACCCATAGTGACCACAGTTGCACCGACTATTCCCGTGCTTGCTGCTAGCAGCATACCCACCAATACCACAGAAACAGCTAACCCCGATTGTAGTCGACCAAACACTTGGCCCATGGCAACCAGTAGATTTTCCGCTACCCGAGACTTTTCTAACATTACGCCCATAAATACAAATAAAGGCACTGCAATCAGTGTTTGATTAGATATTATGCCAAACAAACGACTGGGCACAGCTTGCAGATAAGATGTATCAAACACGCCGAATAAAGCCCCAACACCAGCAAAAATTAATGCTGTACCCGCTAGCGAATAAGCCACGGGATAACCTAACAATAATACCAAGCAGACCGTTAAAAACATTAAAAGAGAGAGGTATTCCATTATTCGGTAATCTCCTCTGTTATGTGTTTTTGTTGTGAAAGTTTTAGGATGTTACGTATGACTTCTGCAATGCCCTGCAAGACCATGGTAAATGCAAAGACTAGAATTAAACTTTTCAATAAAAATACCGCAGGGATCCCTCCGGCTTCTTGTGAGTCTTCTAAAATTTTCCACGCCAACATGACGTAGTCAAAACTGATGAAAAAAATAAACAGATTCACTGGCATTAATAAAAATAGGCTGCCAAAAATATCTACTTTAGCCTGTTTTTCTGGTGTGAAGCCTCGATAAAATATGTCAACTCTGACATGTTCGTTGACCCGTAAAGTGTGAGCAGCCCCGACTAAAAAAACCATGCCATGAAAGTACATCACAGATTCTTGCATGGCAATCCAGCCCATATTAAATCCGTACCTGAGTACAACGATTAAAAACGTCAATAACACCATGAAAAGAGTAAACCAACTGACCAACTTACATAAAGAATAATTCAGTGAATCAATCCACTGCAGGCTAAAACGGCTTGAAATCTGGCGCATATTATTTTTTTTATTCCTTGTTTTCCGTCATGTTGGATAAATCTCGGTACGGGTGCAAGTCGATGGTGGATAATTTAATTAAGAAAACTCAACAAGTATTAAGTCTGTCTAATTATTTGAAGTCAACATTTGGTTACACTATCAAATCTAAAAATAGCCAATCACGATATATTTAGCCCATCCATTAACGTAGGATAATATTGTTACCAAGATCGATTTGGTGGCTGGACCTCAAGGGAATTGAGCTGCAGTGATAGTTTACTTCAATTCCTAATTAAAATAAAAATCTATCAGGAATAATAATGAAGGCTATGTTTGTATTAACTGTTGTTGAACACTAAACATACTGTTTTTATTGAACTTTTCATCATTGTCCAAATATCTAAACCATCCTAAATAATGATCTAGATATTTTGTGGCCACTCCGTGAAAACGGTTTATCCATTCTTTCAATCGGCTATGGTACGCATTCACATTTTGAATGTGGAATACTCGCTC